>NZ_JBQKKM010000006.1:0-137405 GCF_052116745.1 Niallia sp. Sow4_A1
TCATAGGGAAGACCTCTTTTCTAGGATTGGTTGTGGTGACTTAATTCTACCAAGAGAAGGTCTTCCTTTTTACATGGAAATTTTCATTTACACAAAATATTTTATACTCTCTTATACTTTGTAAACAGCTCTTATGTTTTATATAATAAACATGTTATATTATTGGTGGAAATAATCGTACCTATTACTTAATATATTGTTAGTAGAAGTATCTTGCAGGAGGAATCGGAGAATGAAAGTCATAAAAATCGCACCTCGAGGTTATTGCTACGGTGTTGTTGATGCAATGGTAATTGCCAGAAATGCTGCTTTAGATAAAACACTGCCTCGTCCCATCTATATTCTTGGAATGATTGTTCACAATAAACATGTTACAGATGCATTTGAAGAAGAAGGCATTATCACATTAGATGGAAAAAATCGAAAAGAAATATTGGAAAAAGTAAACTCGGGTACAGTAATTTTTACTGCACATGGTGTATCACCAGAGGTACGTAAAATAGCGGAAGATAAGGGATTAGTTACATTGGATGCAACTTGTCCAGATGTAACTAAAACCCATGATTTAATTAGAGAAAAGGAAAAAGAAGGTTACTATATTATTTATATAGGAAAAAAAGGTCATCCTGAGCCAGAGGGAGCCGTTGGTGTGGCTCCACATGCTGTCTCATTAGTAGAAACGCAGGATGATATTAGCAGATTAGAGATTAATAGGGAGAAAATTCTTGTTACAAACCAGACAACGATGAGTCAATGGGATGTAGCTGATTTAATGGAAAGCATTAAAGATAAATTTCCACATGCTGAATTTCATAAAGAAATCTGCCTAGCTACACAAGTAAGACAAGAAGCAGTTGCTAAACAAGCTGGAGAAGCAGACGTATTAATTGTTGTAGGAGATCCCAAAAGCAATAACTCCAATCGTTTAGCCCAAGTTTCTGAAGAAATTGCCGATACAAAGTCATATCGTATATCAGACATTTCGGAACTAAAGCTTGAGTGGCTAAAAGATGCAAACAGTGTTGCCGTTACAGCAGGAGCATCGACACCAACCCCGATTACGAAAGAGGTTATTAATTTTCTAGATCAATATGATCCTGCAGATGAAAGCACATGGCAATTGGAAAAGAAAGTTCCTTTAAATAAAATCTTGCCAAAAGTAAAGGTGAAATAATATTGAAACAAGCGTTCACTATAAAGTGGGACGCTTGTTTTTCTAATTTTTGCTATTATTCCTTTGGTTGATGAACGCCATTTTTCTCTTCTTAATTACTGCTTTTGGTTTTCATTCCCTTGATGATGTCCACTTTTCTCATCCAAGCTTCTGCTTTTGGTTTTCATTTACTAGATAAACACAACTCTTCCCACAACATATTTCTTTGACTAAGTGTGTGAGCTTTTTCGGTTATTAAATTTTAAATTCATAATCATTCATTTTCCAATTGAACAAAGAAAGCAGACAAACTCCATTAAAGTTTGCCTGCTTTTATATCTCTAAAATCTTCCTTATATAAAAGTAAACGGATCTGTATGAATAACGGAAGGAAAAATCTCCACCTCATAGCCTTTGTCTTTACACATTTCCGTTAAAACCTTTGCCACTCCTGCCTTCATCACTTTTTCTACATTGTGTCCTGGATCAATAATATTTAATCCTAAAGCGTCAGCATCATGAGCAATATGATAATACATATCTCCTGTAATATAAACATCGGCGCCTTTCCTTAAAGCATGGGAATAATATTTATTACCGTCTCCGCCTAGGACTGCCACTTTTTTGACCTTCGCATCTAAATTTCCGACTACGCGTACCCGGTCAACTTCAAGAACTTCTTTGACATGATTAGCAAATTCTAATAATGTCATCTCATTCACTTTACCTATTCTACCTAAGCCTAATTGCTCCCCTTCTATTTGTAAATCATAGATATCATAAGCAACCTCTTCATAGGGATGGGCTTTAATCATCGCTTTTACTATATTCTTTTCTTTGGAAGCTAAGTAAACTGATTCTATTTTTGCTTCTTCTACATGCTCTAATTTATTTACCTTGCCAATGTATGGGTCTGCTCCTTCTAACGGTTGAAATTCACCAATACCGTCCGTCGAAAAAATACAATGACTATAATTTCCGAGTGTACCAGCACCTGCATCACCTATAGCTTTTTTCACCTGTTCAGCATAATTTTTAGGTACATAAACAGCTAATTTCTTTAATTTATCCTCATAGGTTGGAACTAATACTTCAGCATCTTGTAATCCTAAAGCCTCACTTAAAAGGTCATTTACCCCACCTTTTGCGACATCAAGATTTGTATGAGCAGCATAGACTGTAATATCATGTCTAATTAATTTATGCATTAATCTTCCAGATGGATTATCCATCGTTATTTTAGATAAAGAACGAAAAATGGGTGGATGATGAGCAATTATTAAATCCACTCCTTTTGAAATTGCTTCCTCCACTACCTCATCAAGAACATCCAATGCTACCATAACACGCTTAACAGGTCTGCTTAGATCTCCTACTTGTAACCCTATTTTATCGCCTTCCATTGCATATGCTTTAGGGGAGAATTGTTCAAACAATGAAATTATTTCATAACCATTAATTGTCTTCATTCGTTATCACCTCATCCACTAATTTAATCTTCCTCTCTAGCTCTTTACTTTTTTGCGTATTTTCTTCTGATTCAGGTGCAGACTTCAAATTTGTAAGTATTCTCTGCCAATTTTTTTTCTCATGTGTCCATTTTTTAACGAAGGCAGCATTTTTTTCTTTCATTAAAAATGGTCCAAATAATAATGCTTTCTCTTTATTTAATTCATACAATGGGCGGGAATCCCCTTTTTCAGCTACCAAAACCTCGTATATTTTTCCATCTTCCTCCAAAATTTCTTCATCTATTAAAATCCAATCATTTTTCAATAGCCACTCTCGAATGGAAGATGCACTAACATTAGGCTGTAAGATCAGTCTTTGAACAGAATCTTTTAGTTTATTCTTGCCGTTCTCTAAAATTGTTGCGATTAATGTTCCACCCATGCCAGCAATCGTTACACAATCCACTTCATTTGGTTCGATTACTTCTAAGCCATTTCCTTTTCTTACAGAAATATTTGAAGACAATCCTTCCTGTTTTACTTGTTTAACAGCAGATTGGTAAGGACCATCAACCACTTCTCCTGCAATGACAAAACGAACATTATTTCTTTTCACCATATAGCATGGCAAATACGCATGATCAGATCCAATATCTGCAAATTTTGCATTTTTAGGTATGTATTTTGCAACGGTTTCTAATCGTTTGGATAATTTATCTGTATTCATTACTAACACCACATTTCAAATTCTAGTTAAAGCAAATACTTTGATACAAGAAGTATCACCAGGAGAAAGGTCCCAATAAATGCGGAAATCGTAAAATATAATAATTTATATTTCTTTCCACATAAATACCAAAATAAGCAATTAAGGAATAAAATGATATATAAAAATATTATTTCATTAGAAAAAAATTTCAAACCAAAAACTACACTACACAAAAGAATGATAATTGCTGCAACAGTGGCTGGTATATCTACATTCCACTCATTTTTATTATACAAAAAAATACCGACAAAACAAAAAATCAGAAAAATTAGTGAAATAGCCATTTGCAAAATGAAAGACAATTCAGTAAAATATAATAAAAATATAGTTATTGGAATGAAAGAAAAGTATAAAAGGGAAAAAATGAATAAGATGCTTTTGCCTTCTTTCTTTACCTGACTTTCTTCCACACCATTTCCTTCTGTATACAATGTGAGTAAATAATCACAATAATGTTCTGGAAGCATTTTATTTTCTTTCCAATAAGCTATTTCCTTTACAATAATCATTTTTCTCTGGTCTTGCATCTTTAGCATCACTTCCTTTTATTTAAGTAATAACTAAGTGAAAAAAGCGCATTAACATTTCTAAAACTGAAAAAAAAGAAATAGCCACTTCATACAGGAAGTAAACTATTTCTTTATGGAATCATATTGAAGATTACTAAGCCGTAAGCTACTTACTCTAAGAAATCTTTCAATCGTTTGCTTCTGCTTGGATGTCTTAACTTTCTTAAAGCTTTTGCTTCAATTTGACGAATTCTTTCACGTGTTACACCAAATACTTTTCCTACTTCTTCAAGTGTACGTGTACGGCCATCGTCAAGCCCAAAGCGCAATCTTAAAACATTTTCTTCTCTATCTGTTAATGTATCTAATACGTCTTCTAATTGCTCTTTAAGTAATTCATAGGCAGCATGCTCTGAAGGAGAAGTAGCATCTTGGTCCTCAATAAAATCGCCTAAATGAGAATCATCTTCTTCACCAATCGGTGTTTCTAAAGAAACAGGCTCTTGCGCTATTTTTAAAATTTCTCTTACTTTGTCTGGTGATAAATCCATGTCTTCTCCAATTTCTTCAGGAGTTGGTTCGCGGCCAAGATCCTGTAGTAATTGACGTTGCACACGAATTAATTTATTTATGGTTTCAACCATATGAACAGGTATACGAATTGTTCTCGCTTGGTCCGCAATTGCACGAGTTATTGCTTGACGAATCCACCATGTTGCGTACGTACTAAATTTAAATCCCTTTTCATAATCAAACTTTTCAACAGCTTTAATTAAACCCATATTTCCTTCTTGGATTAAATCAAGGAACTGCATTCCACGTCCAACATAACGTTTAGCAATACTTACAACTAAGCGCAAGTTAGCTTCTGCAAGACGGCGTTTCGCTTCTTCATCGCCTTGTAATATACGTTTTGCTAAATTAATTTCTTCTTCTGCTGAAAGTAAATCTACTCTTCCAATTTCTTTTAAATACATACGAACTGGATCATTAATTTTTACACCTGGGGGAACACTTAGGTCATTTAAATCGAATTCTTCCTCCCCTTTTGCAAGCTCTTGGACATTCGGTGCTTCTTCTTCACCATCACCGATTAATTCGACTCCCTGATCACCTAAAAATTCATAAAACTCATCCATTTGGTGAGAATCTAATTCAAAACTGGATAACTTCTCAGCAATATCATCATATGCGAGCACACCCGTTTTTTTACCTACTTCTGTTAATTGTTCCTTTACCTGATCAAGGGTTAATTCCGTTTCAATCTCTTTTGAACGGGCAGACTTCTCAGCCATATGTCCCCCTCCTTCCAAAAAATCAAGACAATAATATACTATTTTAACGTTTTTTCTAATAAAAGGACTTCCATGCCAATTTGAGCAGCTTTTATATAGTCATTTTGACGTTCTGCATCTTTCAGCATTTGCTTCTTTTCCTTTATTTCAAGCAATTTCTCATAATTAATGATTTGTTTCATATAATCACTAATTTCTACTTCACTTACCTCTTCATTCACTTCCATCATTTCGATTTCAGCTACGATCCGTTGTAAGTCTGGATCGTCAATAAAATTCATAAATGAACTTGTATCGTTACCAAAACCCTTTTCATAATAAGCAAGAAGATAAGTAAAGATCGCTTGGTGTTCATCAATATTAAATGCTTTTCCCTGTAAAGAGTCTTGCACTTTGTAGGCAATATCCTCACTTTTAAACATATGTGCAAGCAGTCTTTTTTCCGCAGTATGATATGCTGGTAATAATCCAGTTGCCCGTTTTTTAACCGTGTATTGTTTGACAGGAACTACACTTTTTTCAACAGCATTTTCATTTGGAACTGATTGTTCCATCTGCATCTCTTGCTGCTTTAATGCCTCTAAAGAGAGAGAAAACTCATCTGCTATCTGTCGTAAATAAAGGTCTTTTTCTACCGCCTTCTCCAGTTTAGCAATTTCTCCTATTACTTCTTCTATATAAGCGAGTTTATCTCCTTCATTTTGAAGATTTTTCCCTCTTCGATAGTAAAGCATTTTAAATCCCATGAAAGGTATGCTTCCATGAAGTATTTCCTGTTGCAATTTATCTTCCCCAAATTTGTTCACATAATCATCTGGGTCCATTCCATCTGGTAACATCACTACTTTTACAACACAATTAGCCTTTGTAAGAAGCTGTCCTGCACGAAAGGCTGCTTCTATCCCAGCTGAATCAGAATCATAACAAATCGTTACATTTCGTGCGTTTCTTTTTAGAATTGTGATATGCTCCTCCGTTAAGGAGGTCCCCATTGTCGCAACACTGTTTTCAACTCCCGCTCTTGTTGCAGCTATAACATCTGCAAATCCTTCGAAAAGAACGGTATGTTGAAGCTTTCGTATTATAGGCCTTGCTTTATGAAAATTGTAAAGTGTATTGCTTTTATTAAAAATTGGAGTTTCTGGACTGTTAAGGTATTTGGGATTATTATCCCCTAAAGCACGTCCAGAAAACGCAATTGTGTTACCATTTCGATCATAGATAGGGAATATTATTCGATCGCGAAAACGATCAAAATATTTCTCATCCCTTTCACTTTTTACAATCAAACCAGCTTTTTCTAATAGCGAAACATCAAATTTACGTTTCCCTAAAAACTTCACAGCTAAATCCCAGGAATTAAGTGTATAGCCTATTTGGAACTTTTCAATGATAGGTAAAGTAAAGCCCCTATTAGACAAATATTCTAATGCATGCTGACCATCCTTTGTGTTTACGAGCAAATGATGGTAGAATTTAGATAATAAATCATGTGCATCAATCATTTGCTGTAAATTTTCTGGAATGGCTGGTTTTCTTTCCAGCTCAGACACTTCGATACCTAATTCAATATTCGCACGGTCAGCTAAACTTGATGCAACTTCTACAAAAGAAGAGCCTTCTAAGTCCATAAGGAAAGTAAATACATTTCCACCTGCATGACAGCCGAAGCAATGGAATATCTGTTTATCTGGCGATACAGTAAAAGAAGGTGTTTTTTCGCCGTGAAAAGGACAAAGACCGATAAAATTGCGCCCTTGTCTTGTAAGGGATACATGTTCTCCAATGATTTCAACAATGTCAGTAGCCTGTTTGATTTCATTGAGTTTATCTTCAGGAATGCGCGCCACCATTATCTACACATCTCCCTACTTATTGCCTACTTTAAAGAATTATTCGACGTAACCAATCGATTCTCCTTCAACTTTCGACAAAATCCTTATAAAATTTCTTCTGAATTTTTGGCGATCCTCTTCTGTATAAGGTTTTGGCCCTTTCCCATATACCCCTTTTCGTCTTGCCTTAGCAGATAAATATCGCATATCAAGTGCAGTATTTATAGTTTTCTCCTCAAATATTACGCCCCTAGGGGAGAGGACAGTAACTTGCTTTAACAATAACGTAGAGGCAAGGCCAATATCTTGAGTGACGACAATATCCTGTTTTTTGGTAGCATTCATAATAAATAAATCTACAGCTTCTTTATCGCTATCCACATACTTCCACTTTTGTTCGTCATTTTCTTTCATCATATGTGCATAGGATGCAACGAATAGCAATTCATAATGATAATAAGAAGCTATTTCGACAATATCTTCTTTTACAGGACAGGAATCAGCATCAACATATACCATATGTTTCCCTAATGTACTATTAATTCTACATCACTCCACATATTCCTTCTTCCTAAATAATTTTTTCACGAAAGAAGTAATGTCGAAAATTTTTTTATCCCTTTCCTTGACTTCTCACAATAAATAGTTTATTCGTAAAAAGCCAAGTCTAAACCTAAAACATGATACTTTTTTATCACAATTTTTTATTATAGTATAAATTCACTTGAAATTCCATCTTTTTTTATCTATAATTATTCCTTTTATGCCATACTAGAACCAAAATACATACAAAAAATAAATTAAGATAGGTCATTAAATTAATTTTATTAAATAGAAATTATCTTTGCTAATTTATTTTATGAACACAACCATTTTTAGAAACGGCCATTTAAATAGGACGAGAAATAGTTCACTTGAAAATTATTGAAACACAAGTTTTTCATAATTAAAAACTTGATTCTCCACTATGAGAATCAAGCTTTTACCAATTAATCTCACTAATATCAAGCAGTTATCTGTCTGTGCTATACTTAGATCTATAATACAAACTGTGAATAATATTTGCTGTTTCTTCCACTGCTTTATTTGTAACATCAATAACTGGACAGCCAAGTCGATTCACAATGTCCTCAAAATAAGTTAGCTCTTCTTTTATTCTTTCAATTTGCGCATAACTCGCTTTGTCACTTAATCCAAGAGAAATAAGGCGCTCTTTTCTAATATTGTTTAATTTTGTCGGACTTATTTTTAAACCAAAACATTTACTCGCCGGTACTTCAAATAACTCTTTTGGCGGGTCTACCTCTGGCACAATCGGTACATTTGCTACTTTGACTCTTTTATGGGCTAAAAATTGGGAAAGTGGTGTTTTAGAAGTCCTCGAAACACCAATTAATATGATATCAGCCTTCTCTAAACCTCTCGGATCCCTGCCATCATCATATTTCACAGCAAATTCTATTGCCTCCACTTTTTTAAAATAGTCTTCATCTAATTTCCGAACAAGTCCTGGTTCATAAAGTGGAGTCTTTCCCCATAACACTTGAAACTGATCAATAATTGGTCCAATTATATCGCATGCATATACTCCTTCTTGCCGAGCTAGCTCACTCATATAATTACGGATTTCTGGTTTAACAAGTGTATAGGCAATCATTCCATGCTCTTCTTTTGCTTGCATTACTACTTCATGAATGTTTGATTTATCCTCTACAAAAGGAAATCTTTTTATAAGCACATTAACATTGTGGCCGGAAAATTGGCTGATTGCTGCTTTTGTTACAAGTTCAGCTGTTTCACCAACCGAATCAGATACAACATATATAATTTGTCTTTCAGTCATTTTGTTCCTCCACAATTCCATCACGATTATTAGACAAGTCTACAAACGCTCTAGTAATATTAGTTTTCGAAACTCTTCCTATTACAAGAAGACCATTCTCCGTTTTTTCTACAACTGGGAGTGCATCAATTTCTCGATTCATTAATTTACAGCCAACATCTACTAATATTTCCTCTTCAAAACAATACGTGACATTCGGCATCCTTGTCATAATAATCGCAACTGGCAACGAATTTAACTCTTGTTTACCAATACTTGCTCGCAATAGATCTTTACGAGAAACAACTCCTGTTAATGTGGAGTTCTCATCAACGACAAAAATGGTTCCAACATCTTCTGTAAACATAATTACGATTGCATCATATACAGAGGAATTTTCATGAACCACAACTGGATGTGAATAATAATCCTTCACTAATATATTGCGTATATTATCGATTACTTGTCTTTCCGAGTTTTTTCCCGTATAGAAGTATCCTACTCGAGGTCTGGCATCTAAAAAGCCCGCCATTGTCAATATCGCTAAATCAGGTCGAAGGGTTGCCCTTGTCAAGTTTAATTTATCTGCAATATGCTCACCTGTAATTGGGCCACTCTCTTTTACTATTTCAATTATTCTTTCTTGCCGTTTGTTCAGTTCGATCTCCTATTCACCACCTTCATTTAGGTAACGATATCTACTAACTATTATATACGAAATAGGCGGAATCAAAAGAAAAAGAATCCAAAGTTATCTATTTTATCTATAATATTTAAAACATTTGCTCGTTCTTTTCCTTATCACGCCATTAAATTCTTACAAAACGAAACTAGGTAGGGGTGGCCCTGCCTAGCTCTTTTTAAAACAATTTAATTCTTACTTTACAATTATTTCGTTTACACTTGCAAATCCTTTAATATAGGAAGCTATTTCCACCATCAGATTTAATCGATTTTCTTTCACTTTTTCTTCATCAGCCATAACCATAGTATGATCAAAGTATGCTGAAATAGCATCTTTTAAGGAGAATAATAAATCAAAATATTCTTCTTCATTTACCTCTGAATTTATTTTTTCCATTACATCTTGAAAACGATTATAAAGTTCATGTTCATATTCGTTTTCAAATAAACTTGGATCAACCGGGGAAATTGTTGTTACCTTATTAGAAATATTGATGATTCTGCTTAGGGCTTCAATTCCTTCTTTAAAATCGGCAGCTCCCTTGCGAAGCTCAAGAACGCTTGCTTTTCTTAACACACTTGCTGCTCCACCAATTTTTTCTGCTAATATGGCATCAATCATATCATAACGAATGCCTTTTTCTTGTAAAATATGCTTCACACGCAATTTAAAGAATGAAAGAAC
The DNA here is from genome assembly GCF_052116745.1 of Niallia sp. Sow4_A1. Lineage (NCBI taxonomy): Bacteria > Bacillati > Bacillota > Bacilli > Caryophanales > Bacillaceae > Niallia > Niallia sp. Sow4_A1. The sequence continues at coordinate 10,204 of NZ_JBQKKM010000006.1, forward strand.
GGAATCAACTAGTTCTTCACCAGCTACTTTTAAAGAATGTGACATTGCATTTATGGTGAGATCGACTAAGCTCTCAATGGATATACTCCAGTTTTTATCAATGAGCGTCTGCACAATTCCTGTTGCCTGTCTTCTTAAAGCGTAAGGGTCTTGTGATCCTGTCGGAACCATGCCAATACTAAAGAATGAGACAATCGTATCTAGTTTTTCAGCAAGTGCCAGGACTGCCCCTACATTACTCTTAGCTGTTTCATCCTCCGCATGGCGCGGCATATAATGTTCGTTTATCGCAGCAGCTACTACTTTTTTCTCTCCCTTTTGCAAAGCATACCGTTCTCCCATTAATCCTTGCAGTTCTGGGAATTCATAAACCATATTGGTAACAAGGTCAAACTTTGCAATTTGTGCTGCTCTATCAACATCCTGTTGTTCTTCTTTTGTTAAATTTAGCTTTTCAGATAAGGAAGCGGCAATTGCTCGCACTCGAGCAACTTTTTCTGCTAAAGTGCCGATTTCCTCGTGATAAACAATCGTTTCCAACTTTTTAAGAAGATCATCAATTACTAGTTTTTGATCTTCTTTATAGAAGAATGCTGCATCAGCAAGTCTTGCTCTAAGAACTTTCTCATTTCCTTTTGCAACTTTTTCTAAATGTTGATGATCACCGTTACGAACAGTGACAAAGTATGGCAACAGCTTTCCTTCCTTTGATTTCACTGGGAAATAGCGTTGGTGTTCCTTCATACTAGTGATTAATACCTCTGTAGGCAATTCTAAAAACGACTCTTCAAAAGTACCAAATAATGTAGTTGGATATTCAACTAAATTGGTTACTTCATCTAATAAATCTGCATCGATTGGAATCACCCAATTATTTTCTTCCTCTAATTTTTTAATTTGAGAAACAATAGCCTCTTTACGTTCGTCAGCATTAACCATTACATACTGAGCTAACATTTTTTTCTCATAATCAGATGGATTGTTGAAAACAATTTCTCCACCAAGGAAGCGATGACCGAGAGATTTATTGGAAGTTTCTACATTGGCGATAGAAAAAGGTATTACTTCCTCGCCGAATAATGCGATTAGCCATTTTATTGGGCGTATGTAACGTAAGTCATTATTTGCCCAACGCATATTTTTTGGAAAAGTTAAGCTTAAAATCAATTCTTTTAATTCAGGCAATAACATACTCGTTTGTTGTCCTTTTATGAACTTTTTAACGTGAGCATACTCTACACCATTTATTTCTTTAAAATATATATCTTCTACTGTTAAACCTTGTCCTCTAGTAAAACCAGCAGCTGCCTTAGACCATTCTCCGTTATCACTTTGCGCAATTCGTTTGGCAGGACCTTTTGCTTCTTCTTCCCTATCTTGCTGTGATTCATCTAAACCAGCAACAACTAGTGCCAATCTACGAGGAGAAGAAAATGCATAAACAGAAGTATAGCCTAATTGCTTTTCACTAAGCCATGACTCCATTTTTCCCTTCAATGCCTCTATGCTAGCAGGGATGAAGCGAGCGGGCATTTCTTCTAAACCAATTTCCAATAACAAGTCTCTTTTATTCATGACTTTCTCCCTCCTTGCTTTTTAAAATTGGGAATCCTAATTTTTCTCTTTCTTCGTAGAATGTTTTGGCAATCTTACGTGCTAAATTTCTACATCTTCCAATATATCCCGTTCTTTCCGTAACAGAAATAGCCCCTTTAGCATCCAATAGATTGAAAACATGAGAGCATTTTAATACATAATCATAAGCAGGATGTACTAGACCCTCGTCCATTTGTCTATGTGCTTCTTTTTCATAAATGGAAAATAAATTAAATAGCATTTCTGTATCAGATGTTTCAAATGTGTATTTACTATGTTCAAATTCTGGTTGATAAAAAATATCTTTGATTGTAAACCCATCTGTCCACTCTAAATCAAAAACATTCTCTTTATCCTGAATGTATGATGCCAATCGTTCAATCCCGTATGTTATCTCAACAGATACTGGCTTACATTCAATACCGCCAACTTGTTGAAAATAAGTAAATTGTGTGATTTCCATGCCATCAAGCCATACTTCCCATCCGAGACCAGCACAGCCTAGAGAAGGATTCTCCCAGTTATCCTCTACAAAACGGATATCATGCTCAAGTGGATTAATGCCTAGTGCCTTTAAAGAATCTAAGTATAGTTCTTGAATATTATCTGGCGATGGCTTCATGATAACTTGAAATTGATGATGCTGATATAGGCGATTGGGATTTTCACCATATCTTCCATCAGCAGGTCTTCTCGATGGCTCTACATAAGCCACATTCCAAGGCTCAGGACCTATCGCTCTTAAAAAAGTGTAAGGACTCATTGTTCCTGCACCTTTTTCCACATCATATGCCTGCATCAAAATACAACCATAATCTGACCAATGTTTCTGCAATGTTAAAATCATGTTTTGAATATTCATTGCTTAAATACACCTCCGAAATTGATAAATCATTATTTAGCATAGAAACTTTAGCCGAGACCTTTTAAATTTAGAAACACAAAAAAACTCTCGTCTCTATGCCAAATTTTTGACATAGGGACGAGAGTTAACCCGCGGTTCCACCCTATTTGCTGTATACATACAGCCACTTTCATACGCAGTTGCTCCAAGAACGCCTTCCTTAATACTCATGCACTTGGCTTTCACTATCCCAAGCTCGCTTTTCATGAGGAGAAATAAGTACTACTTTCTTTTCAACGCAACACTCTTATTTACATGAATAATAGCGAAATTTTTTTTGATTGTCAACCTTGCAACCAATTGGAATCAAAATTTAGTTATTATGTAAAAGCATCTCCCAAATTTTTCATGGATTGGATAAACTTTTTAGATTTCAAATATAACCCTGAATATTCTTCATAATAAGCATCAATAATCATACTAAGTTCTTTCTTTGTCGTATCTTTTACTGAAATACTTCCTAGTCGAGATATATCCATATAATAAAAAATCCGGAGAAGCTTCACAGTAGCCTGAGAAATTTTATAATGATATAGATCTTTTTCCAAGCATTGATGGCAGACCAATCCTCCTTCTCGTATGGAAAAAGAAAAATGGCCTTCTGTTGCTCCACAAAAAACACAACGATCTAATGTTGGATATAACCCCAAACCGTTTAACATTTTTAATTCATAAATGTTCACTAGAATTTCCGGGTCAAATTCTTCATTCATATAATTCAAAGTTTGAAATAATAATTCGAAATGAAAAGGATTTGGCTTTTTTTCATCTGTACATTTGTCAGTAAGCTCTACTATGTAGCTTGCATATGCGGTAAGAAAAATATCCTCTTTTAATCCACGCATGCTAGAAATAATATCGCCCTGCTGCAAAAGACCTAATCCACTACTACGCTGAACGAGAAAATAGCCATAGACAAAAGGTTGGGTTACAGCAGAAAGTCTGCTGTTTGGCTTTTTTGCACCTCTTGCCATAACCCCAACCTTTCCCCATTCTCTTGTAAAGAGAGTAACAATTTTATTTGATTCACCGTAGTCAATTGATCTAATAACAATTCCTTCACACTTTTCCAGCATCACCATTCACCATCCCTTACTATAAGGACAGCGCTATGAGATGGGATAATCAAGTTCTGCTAGTTCCTCTTCTTGCATTCCTGGTATTTCATGATTAGTCTTTTCTAATTCTTTAAAGAGTAGATAAGTATCAATGTTACCTGTTTTGGAAAAAACTTTCCAGGTAAAGTCTAACATGTAAAACCCCACCTTTCGATTTTAACTAGCTGTTTATAACTTTAATCTTATCATAGCCTGTCTTTATAAAATCATGAGACGAAAATATTGTTAATTGATCGCATGTATAATTTTTTAATACCTATGAATTCAAACCATGACGGTTTTTGCAGGTCGAGTAAAATATATCTATTCGCTAAAAAAACAACTAATTAATATTCGTCTTCTCTAAAGCCGAAGTCACGGAGCTGTGTCATTTTATTACGCCAATCTTTTTGCACCTTTACCCATAACTCTAAGTAAACCTTATTTCCGAGAAGATTTTCGATATCTGTTCTCGCTCTTTTTCCAATCTCTTTCAGCATGCTTCCTTGTTTACCAATAATAATCCCTTTTTGAGAATCACGCTCAACGATGATTGTTGCCATTACATTAATAACATCGTTTGGTTTTCTCTCCATTTTCTCAATGACGACTGCAAGGGAGTGAGGAATTTCCTCTCTTGTTAAATGAAGTGCTTTTTCTCTTATTAATTCTGAAACAATAAAGCGTTCTGGATGATCGGTTACTTGATCAGCCGGATAAAACTGTGGTCCTTCTGGCAAATATTTTTTTATTTGCGTTAATAATGTTTCCACATTATTTCCCTCTAAAGCAGAGATAGGAATAATCTCTTTAAATGGATATTTTTCTTTATATGATTCAATAATCGAAAATAATTGATCTGGATGAATTGTATCAATTTTATTAATCACTAAAAATATCGGCGTCTTAACTGTCTGGAATTTTTCAAGAATAAATTCTTCGCCTTTTCCAAATCCTTCTTCCGCATTAACCATGAAGAGGATTAGATCCACTTCTTTCAACGTATTTTGGGCTACCTTCATCATAAAATCACCAAGTCGATGCTTTGGCTTATGAATTCCAGGTGTATCAATAAATATGAGCTGGGAATCATCTGTTGTTAATACACCTTGAACTTTATTTCTCGTCGTTTGTGGCTTGTCGCTCATTATGGCAATCTTTTGGCCAATTACGCGATTTAAAAACGTAGATTTTCCTACATTTGGTCTTCCGATAATGGATATAAATCCTGATTTATGCTCTGATTGGTTATTAATGTTCATGTAAATCCTCCGGTGAAAATGCTCCTGGCAATAATTCTGCCACAGTTAATGTTTGTATGTCGCCTTTTAAATTTGTCAATACTACTTCCATGTCTTTAGGACACAGCTCAGAAATTACTTGTCTGCAAGCCCCACAAGGAGAAACAGGTCCCTCTGTATCAGCAATAACGACAAGCTTCTTAAAGCTAGTATCACCTTCTGATACCGCTTTAAACAAGGCTGTTCTTTCCGCACAGTTTGTCATACTATAGGCTGCATTTTCAATATTACAACCATGATAAACGGTTCCATTTTCGGAAAGAAGCGCCGCACCTACCTTGAATTTCGAGTAGGGAACGTATGCTTTCTCACGAGCAAGCTTAGCTTCTTCTATTAGAAGTTCTTTTTTCATGTAAACCCCTCTTTTCCTTTGCAGTTTTTTATTTCCATTTTGCAGTTAACATTTGGGTGTATAAATAGACGCTTAAATGGCGGCGAGTTGTCAATTGTCTCGACTCACTTACCATTTTTTTTAGTAAAGCTTTATCTTAAAATAATATCTTACATTTAGTTATCCCTTTGTAAGAAGGAATATATTAGCCTTCAAATTATTTTAAAGAAAAGTATCAACGTTTACAAACTTTCGTATCAATTGACCCTATTTACTATGTACTGTCTTAAAATTATATACTAATTTGTATTTACAATAAAGGGGCAGAAGTAAGGAGTTTGTCGCTTATTGTTTGTTTTGGCTAGATGGCCAAGTATTAGAATTTTACTGCCTGTATTTGTCTATAGCAATATCTTTATTAAAAGCCTAAAACAAAAAGGCTATCAAAAAAACTAGACCAAAAGCCAAATGCATTCTTTAGCTATTTTTCGTCTAGTTTTACTAGATAACCACTCTGTTTTTATTTTTTTAGCCGCCCGTAATAGCTTCCACTATTTTTGGAATAAAAATGATTCCACCGACTATAACAGAAAGAATCGCTGCTACAAATACAGCACCTGCAGCTATATCCTTAGCCTCTTTTGCCAATGGATGGTATTTATCGGTAACAAGATCTACCACGCGTTCAATGGCTGTATTTATTAGTTCTAAACTTATTACTAAGCCAATACAAAAAGCAATAAACAGCCACTCTTGTTTTGAGAGATCATTTATAATCCCTAATACAATGACAAAAATCGAAATAACCAAATGAATCTTTACATTTCTTTCTTGTTTAATAGCGGTTAATATTCCTGATATAGCTAAGCGAAAGGAGGATAATTGACTGTTTTTGCGAATTCTTTTATCTTTGTAATCCGAATTCATCTAAAATATCCTTTTGAAGAGTAAACATTACTTCTTCTTCTTCCTTTGTCATATGGTCATATCCCAATAAATGCAAAAATCCATGAACAGATAAAAATCCAAGTTCTCGCATATAAGAATGACCATATTCTTTTGCCTGCTCCTCCGCTTTATCAATGGAAATGACAATATCTCCTAACATTCTAGGAAGTCCTTCGCCAACTAATGGTGTCTCCCCTTCTCCTAATTCCTCAAGTGCAAAAGAAATAACATCTGTTGGTTGGTCTTTTTCTCTATATTCCTTATTTATTTCTTGAATTTGATCATTATGGACAAAAGTGATTGACAACTCAATCTCTCCCTGCAGATTTTGTTTTTTCGCTGCAAATTGAAGAAGTTCATGAATTTTGGTTATTTCACTTTCCTTTATTTTTTCCGTTTCATCAATAAAATCAATCTCTAAATTCATATTCTACTTCCTTTACTTTTTCATTTCAGGATATTCGATTCGTGAATGAAAAATCCCTTTTAGTGTTTCGCTCAATGTATTTCGAACAATATCTAATTCCTTCAATGTTAAATCACATTCGTCTAATTGTCCATCTTGCAAACGGTCAGAGATAATGTTTTTAATTAAAGAATCAATTTGGTCTGTTGTAGGAGCATTCATGCTTCTAACTGCGGCTTCCACACTATCTGCAATCCCAATAATGGCTACTTCTCTTGTCTGTGCCTTTGGGCCAGGGTAACGGTAATCACTTTCATTTACCTCTCCACCCTTTTCTTTTGCTTTAAAATAAAAATATTTTAATAACGAAGTTCCATGATGCTGTTCCGCAATATCGACTATTTCCTTCGGAAGCTTGTATTTTCTTAACAATTCAGCGCCATCTGTGGCATGGGCAATGATAATATTTTTACTTGCCTGTGGTGGAATACGATCATGGGGATTTCCCATATTCATTTGATTTTCAATAAAGAAGTGTGGTCTTTTTGTTTTACCTATATCATGATAATAACAGCCCACCCTCGCTAGTAAACCATTAGCTCCAATTGCTTCACAGGCAGATTCCGCTAAATTAGCAACCATAACACTGTGATGATAGGTGCCAGGCGCTTCTGTTAAAATTTTACGTAAAAGCGGATGATTTGGATTTGATAGCTCAATTAACTTGATTGTAGAAAGAACACCGAATCCTGTTTCAAGGAAAGGAAGAAATCCAATCGTTAAAACAGCGGAACTTATCCCTGAAATTATTGCCAGCAATATAAAAACACCATATTCCTTTGCACCATAATGACCATTTTGCAAATACAATATCGCTAATATGGTAACAATATTGATGAAAGAAATAAAGAATCCTGCATAAAGAATATTGGTACGTTGATTTCTTTTGTTTAGAAAGAGTATTCCTGCTAAACCACTTGCGATAATGTAAATACCCATGCCTACATTAAAAGTTCCAGCGACCCCTTCATTAAACATAATCATTCCACATATCGCAAGGATAATCGTTACCAAAATGGCTGATTTTTCTTCCATTAATATTTTTATTAGCATAACCGCCATCGCCGCCGGAAAAATATACCCGATTTCCGTATATTCAAACTGCTGAAATACACTTATTGTTTTCATCAGTACGATGGTTACACTTAATATGATAAAGAACATTAAATAGAATAGAATATTTTTCTCCGTTTCCTTTGTTGTTCTTTTAAATATATAAAAATATAACAACGAAAGTATTGCTAAAATAATGATACATAGACCGATAAATGGTTGAATCGAATTATCACTATCTAACAAACCAACAAGTTCAAGCTGTCTTTGAATTTCTCTGCTGATCAATTGTCCCTCTTCCACCAAAACCTGCCCTTGAAGGACCCTTATCGACTCTACATTATCCACTGCTTGTTGACGCATTTCCTCTGTTGCTGTCGGATCATAGAACTCATTTTGAATGATTGCAAACCTACCTAGATCAATACTTGCGCTCTTCAAATCAGATGTCAAACCATCATTGACTTTTAAAATATCCTCTACTCTTTTTTTAGCATTTTCTACTTCATCTGACGGAATCTTTCCGTTCATCACTGTATGTATTGCTGTAACTGTAATATCTTTTGCTATTTCTAATTGATCTTCTGAATAAGGAATAAGGGATTTTAAAGATCGATCCATAATTTCGTTCGTTACTTCATTTGTTAGCTTTCCTTTTAGCAACTCGAGCTTTTCATCAACAGTTGGTTCTTTTATTGACTCCTTATCTTTATCGTCTTCTTCCGCTTTTTTTCGTTTTTCTTCTAATTCTTTCTCTACTTCATTATTTACTTCTGTAACAGAATCAAATATGGAAGATATTAAATCGACACGATTTTGTGCAATTTCCTTATTTACAACATATACATCCTGTACCTGGTTTTTCGCTTCTTCTTTCTTTTTCTCCGTACTTTCCTTATCTTCTACCGTTATTGGTGAACGAATCGTTTGATCTGCTACAGAAAAAAGCTGCACATTTAATTTTTCTGGCTTTACGTTTCCATAGAGGGTAAAGAATAAAATGACACCAATAAGAACAAAAAGAGTTATTTTAAAAAAAGTGATATTCATTAGTTTGATTAAATTATTACTTATTCTCTGCCAAATGTTCATATTTACCTCCTATCGTTAAAAAATAGGTTGATTTGCTTTCATATTCTCATCTTGAACCTATTTCTTCATCCTTAACCTATCTAGTTGTAACTTCTTACTATGCAGTTGGTTTGAGGCTTAACCTGCACTTTCTATATAGATAAGTAAAGCCGCTATCGCATTAGAAAAAAACTTATGATATGTAAAATGATAACAGTTTTTTCGATTGTTTTCACCCTTTTTCGAAATAATTCATGTTTCTTAAAACTTAAACAAATAAAAAAAGAACAATCCCCTAAGTAATGAGATTGCCCCTTTGAATGTTAATTTTCCTGCTTTCCATATGCATTGATAATTTTTCCAACTAGCGGATGTCTTACAACATCGCTCTCTTCTAATTGTACTAAACCTATTCCGTTCACTTTTTGCAAAATTTGTTCTGCAACCACTAAACCTGATTTGACACCTTTTGGCAAATCTATTTGTGTTTTATCACCAGTAATCACCATCTTGGAACCAAATCCAAGTCTTGTTAGAAACATTTTCATTTGTGCATTGGTTGTATTCTGGGCTTCATCCAATATAACAAATGCATCATCCAATGTTCTACCACGCATATATGCGAGTGGGGCTACTTCAATCGTGTTTCGTTCAATTAAACGTGTTGTATGCTCCATACCAAGGACATCGTGCAGTGCATCATATAACGGACGTAAATACGGATCCACTTTTTCTTTAAGATCTCCCGGCAAGAACCCTAAGCTTTCGCCAGCCTCAACAGCAGGTCTGGTTAATATGATTCTATTCACTTTACCGCTCTTTAAAGCATTTACTGCCATTACAACGGCTAAATACGTCTTCCCAGTACCTGCAGGACCAATACCAAACACTAAATCATTTCGTCTAATAGATCGGATATACTCACTTTGACCAATCGTTTTTACTCTAATGGATTTTCCTTTAACCGTTTTGGCTATTTCTTCATCGTATAATGACCCGAAGTATTCGAGTGTCCCTTTCTTTGCCAAAGAAATCGCATATATCACGTCTCGTTGACTAATTGACACACCCTTTCGGATGACTTGTAAAAGTTTCTCAACAATTTCTCCAACAAGCTCTATCGAATCAGGACTTTCAGAAGAAACAAGCAGCGTTTCTCCTCTTGTTACGATGTTACAATCTAATTCTTTTTCAAGTACTTGCAGATTGCTATCTCCATTACCAAGTAAAGCAATAGCTTCGTTTGGATCTTTCAATTTAACATTCATCGTTTTTAAATCTTCTGTCATTCTGTATCTCCTTGAGTTAGAGGTTGTGCTTTCGCAATGTTTTCTATTGTTGTAAAAGCTATATTTAGTTTTACTTTACCATTCTTTATATCGCGTTGTAAAATTTTTTCTTCCTTAATTTTCCCATCTTCACCAATTCGTTTCAATATATCCTTCCTCGCATCTTCCTTTCCTTTCTTTACAGCTTCTTTCTCACTATATCCTCTTTTTACGATTTCCTTTTCTCGATACGTTTTATCGACAACCTTAATTGGTAACTCCCATTTAAAAAACTTAACGTTCGTTTCATTCTCCTCTTTTTCATACTCCTTATACTCCATTTTCCCAAAACCCCATATTGGGATATTCCACTTACCAAGCTTTATATAAAATTTTTGCTTTTCTTCTCCATTAAATACTTGGAACGTTGTTTCTAAAGGAACTGTTACTTCTGTCGTATACCATACTTCGCCCCATACTTTCCCTTTAGCAGAAACATTTTTGGTATGATCTTCCTTTCCTATTGTGCCAGCAACTAATAATTGTCCTTTTCTTACCACTTCATTAAGTGTATATTGTTTCGTACCAGATTCCACAAAATCTGTTACGATTGTCGCTTTTTTCGTTGCCACTAAGTTTTGTGGTCCCACTTCTTCTTTTTTCTCGGGTTCATTTTTTTCCACAACTTGGAAATGATAAGTTGTCCCTTTTAGCTCCACACCAATCCATGTAATTGCATCAATATTATTCGTTAATTCCGCTTGGATTTCATCTAATTCTTTTGCAAAAAATTGAGACTTCCCAATTTTAATATCCATCTTATCAAGCTGCTTACGTATCTGATATTCTGTTGCTGGATTCGCTCCTTTAATTTCGATTCCCCAAACCATATTTGATAAGGCAATAACTAATCCAAGAAAGAGGAAAATCCCAATAACAAACCCACTGTTCTTCCACAATCTTTTATATAGAAATGGAGCTCCAGCTCTGCGCTGAAACTCTATTTTTACTCCGCTTCCTCTCACTAAATGACGAAGTCGGTGAACTTTTTTCAAACTAATTTGAAAAGTTACAGCATGCGGTCCATGTTTCTTTACGTTCCAGACAGAAATATCATTTTTTAATAGCCTATTTAAAAAGCGTTCCAATCCTTTGCCATTAGCTTTCACTGTAATTATCCCTGTTATATATTCTATCCAATGATTTTTCATATTTTCCTCCCAAATCATTCATTTATGTATAAAACTTGATCAATTTTTCCTTCTAATAATATTTCTTCTGGTAATATTGTTTTAATAACAAATCCTTTTCCTTTAATAAGGAGTTGACCTTGTTTTAGAAGCAGACGCAATTCTTTATCTGAAAAGGTTATTAATCCACGGTGGTTCTCTACATAAATATGTATTTGTCCAATCATTGTGATTCTAGGTAAGTCCATCATGACATCTTGAGGAAGTTCTAAATTTTTAATCATCCAGTTCCGCAAGTTGTGTCCCCACTTTTTAGCCATAAAAAAAGAACCCCCCTTTCCTCTCTTTTATGAGATTCTCTAGGTAGACGGTACACTTTCTTACACTTACTATCATCATATTCAGGGAGATTTACATTATGCTAAGAAAAGCAGAGATACCTCTACGCTTTTTTAGAGGATAATTTCATCTCATCTATTTATTAAACTAAAAAAGAGTTATTACCACGCAGAAAAAAGACTGCATGGTAATAACTCTTCATTTTTTTAGACCCTATTCTTCCCTTTACGGTGCATGGATGCTCTATGCGGGTTTCTTGCTCTAGGAGCACTTAGAACTTCAGAAAACACTACCGCTTGAATAACATTATCCTTCGTAAACAGCCCTTCAGCATCAGCACTGTCTTCCTTTTTTGGGAGAGGTGATTGAACCCCTCTACTCCTTTGCTTTTCCATCATCTTAATCTTCTTCTGTAAGCTTGCATTTTCTCGATGTAGCCTTTCTAACTCAGAAAGGGGATTCTCTTTCTCCACTGCTTTCTCCACTGCTTTTTTCGCCTTTTCAGGGACCCTCAGAACGGTTGATTCTCTGTTCCTTTCCGTCTTTACAGGCTTAGGTATCTGTGGACTTTTTGGCTTAGGAGCCTGTTTTTTACTATTATCAAATAAAGAAGAGAAGAGAAAAGCTGCAACCGCTATGATTATTCCGATAAATTCCAAATTTTCTCCCTCCCTTTTTTAAAGTTACTCATTATCATCTTTATTTTTTTGATTATCTGACAATTTGCCAATGGAGCCTCTCATTTCCGTATCAGCAGTAATATTTTGTAAATTCATATAATCCATTACGCCGATATTTCCTGAACGCAATGCATCAGACATAGCCATTGGTACTTCTGCTTCTGCCTCCACAACCTTCGCACGCATTTCTTGTACTTTTGCTTTCATCTCTTGTTCTTGGGCAACAGCCATCGCTCTGCGCTCTTCCGCTTTTGCTTGCGCGATTTTCTTATCTGCTTCTGCTTGCTCTGTTTGTAATTCAGCTCCGATGTTTTTGCCGATATCCACATCCGCAATATCAATCGACAGAATTTCAAAGGCAGTCCCGGCATCTAGGCCTTTTGATAAAACAGTTTGAGAAATCATATCTGGATTTTCCAGAACTTTTTTATGATTACTTGAAGAACCGATCGTAGAAACAATACCTTCGCCAACTCTGGCTACAATTGTTTCTTCACCAGCTCCCCCTACTAGTCTTTCAATATTAGCACGAACTGTAATTCTTGCTTTTGCTTTTACCTCAATACCATCCATCGCTACACCAGCAATAAATGGTGTTTCAATTACTTTTGGATTAACACTCATTTGAACAGCTTCTAATACATCACGTCCTGCCAAATCAATAGCAGCACATCGTTCAAATGATAGTTCAATGTTCGCTCGATGTGCAGCGATTAATGCATTTACAACTCTATCTACATTCCCGCCAGCAAGATAGTGGCTTTCTAATTGATTAATCGTTACATTTAAGCCAGCTTTATGTGCTTTAATCAACGGATTAACAACTCGACTAGGAATAACCCTTCTTAAACGCATCCCTATTAACGTGAAAATGCTAATTCTCACTCCTGCTGCTAAAGCAGAAATCCATAGCATTACAGGCACAAATGTTAATAGCACCCCTAACAAAATAATTGCTAATACTACTACAATAATCCAAAAAATTTCAAATCCGCCTACTAACATTACTCATCCTCCTTAAGTATATCTATCGGTAGTATTTCTCTAACTACAATTCTTGAACCTTCTGCTTTTACAATTTTTACTTTCTTCTCTTTATCAATAAAACTTCCCTCACTTACTACATCGATTCTTTCATCGTCAACAAGGACCACTCCAGCAGGACGTAATGCAGTTAGGGTCGTACCTATTTTTCCAATCAATTCCTTGCGATTTTGATTGGAAACATACCCACTTTCCGTGTTGGTTGAGTCGGTTAATATAATTTTTCTAAAGAATTTCATTTTTCTACCAAACACCTTTACTAATAAGATAGACGCAATAATGGAAACTCCTATTGCGATTAAAAGACTTATCCCGATTACTGCAATATCTCCACTCGCAAGAAACATACTTGCAATTACAGCAATAATCCCTATCGCTCCTGCTATTCCTCCAACAACAAAGAATTCCAGTATTATCAAGAGTATACCTATAACAAAGAGAATAAGACTTTCATATCCAGCAAGGCCTGCAACTAGATGCCCATAGAAAAATAATAACAATGCAGAAAGCCCCGCAATTCCGGGTAAGCCAAAACCAGGTGAATATAACTCAATTATTAACCCTAGACTCCCAATTGACAATAAAATAGGAATAATAATTGGATTTGTTACAAATCTTGCAATTTTATCTGCAAAGCTTTCATCTACTCTTTCTACCTTCGCATTCTGTAAACCAAGTTCTTCAAGTAGTTTATCTAAATTATCGACTGTACCATCCGAATAGTTTACCTCTTCTGCTTCTGTTGAAGTTAAGGTTAAAAAGGTCCCTTCTTCTTTCATTCCAGGAATGGCTATAGATTTATCAGCCATCGCCATTGCATAAATTGGATCTCTTCCTTTCTTCTCTGCTGCTCCCTTCATTGCGGATATCCAGTAAGATTGCGCTTTTTCATCTGCTGCATTTCCTTGTCCGTCAATAACGCCAGACGATCCTATCCTGCTTCCCTCCACCATATAGATTTTATCGGTATTTAATGCAATATAGGAACCTGCTGAAATAGCATCTTGATTAATATAGGTTATGGTTTTAACATCCGTTTCAGAAATTCTTTTTCCTATTTCAATAGCAGCCGAAACATCTCCGCCAGGTGTATTCATATCAAAAATAATCGCACTAGCTTGATTTTCTTCAGCTTCCGTTATGGCTCGATCTATAAACTCACTTAAACCTTTTTCAACAGTGTTTTTAATCGGCACAACATACACGACTTCTTCGTTATTCGCACTGATTACACTAGGTATTATTGATAGTAAAAAGATAAAAAGAAGAGAAAGCAATAATCGTTTCTTATGTCTTCTCAGAATTCTCCCTCCTTCCCCAAACGTTTTAGTATTTAAAACACTATGGCTATGTATACGTTTCATTTTAAAAAAAGTTTCATTTTAATTTATATTTTTTTAAAGACTATCTTCATTATATGTTTTTTAGTTTAAGATAAAACAGTAATCTTCTAAAATTACTTCAACATTAAAAGAAAGCACTTCGTTCAAATAAATAAAAGGGGGTTTTTTCTTTGTCCTCCACTGAGTTAGATGAACTACTTTGCCTTAAGGGCTTTTGACACACCCATCTTCCGAGAATGTTCATCAGATTACAATTGATTCTTATTCTACTGAGAGCAGGGAAAGTAGATGTAAAAAGGCTGCAGACATAGTCTGCAGCCTTTAAAACATAAACTTATTTATGAAAGGTGTTGTTGTACAAGTTTATTTACTAGTGAACCGTCTGCTTTTCCTTTTACCTTAGGCATTAAAGCAGCCATCACTTTTCCCATTTCTTTCTTTGAAGAAGCACCTGTTTCATCAATTGCTTGTTTCACAATTTCAGATAGTTCCTCTTCTGAAAGTTGTTCAGGCATATATATTTCAACATGTTTTAACTCCGCACGTATTTTGTCAACAAGATCTTCACGACCTGCTTTCTCAAACTCATGGAGGGAGTCTTTGCGTTGTTTTACTTCGCGAGAAAGGACAGATAACTCGTCTTCTTCAGAAAGATCTCTACCAAGCTTAATGCTTTCATTCTGAATGGCAGCCTTAATCATTCGAATCACAACTAGTTTATCTTTTTCTTTGTTTTTCATCGCTTGCTTCATATCATTGTTTAAACGTTCGAGAAGACTCAATTTTGCTACACCCTCTCTTAGAACTTACGTTTTCTTGCTGCTTCTGATTTTTTCTTACGTTTCACACTTGGTTTCTCGTAGAATTCGCGCTTTCTAGCTTCCTGCAAAGTACCAGTTTTTGATACTGAACGTTTGAAGCGACGAAGAGCATCTTCAAGCGATTCGTTTTTACGAACGACGGTTTTAGACATTCTCTTTCCCTCCCTCCGAACACAACACACTAACATCAACATGGTTTCCATGTACCTTGACATTATAATATATCAAAGTGACAAGGTCAACCGTATTTGACCTAGTTAGACAAATTGTTTTAAAAAAAAACGTAAAAAAGGGTGTTTTATACAATAATCAGCCCTTTTCTCCCTCCATTCCTTTCTCGTCCTTTATTTTTCCCTCTATATATCATTATAAACATATGTCATGACAAGAACTTATATAAGTAACTTATGCTACCTTCTCCATCATTTATTTAGCCGCAGATGACATGTCCACAGCCTTTTCTTCATATAGTTTTCATAGAGGAGGAAATATATAATGATTTATCTTATACTGTTTATTGTTCTTATCCTATTATTTATTTTTGGGATGACCCTTTTACGGACAGGTTTATTTAATTTATCTTCCAAATCTCTTAAAGGCTTGCTCGAAAAATTAACAGATAAACCTTGGAAAGGGTTAATTATCTCGATATTAATTACAGCATTACTCCAAAGCAGTGCTGCCGTAATGGTGCTTACGATTGGGCTGATTTCCGCCAGAGTTTTATCCTTTCCTCAATCCATTGGCATTATTTTAGGAACCAATATTGGGACCACATTAACAACTGAATTCATCACTTTCGACATCAATGATTATTTACTTCCGCTTGCTATCATCGGTGTCCTATTTATGATTATTAACAAATCCCAGTTAAGAAGTATTGGATTCATATTATTCGGAATTTCTACCGTATTTACAACGATGCGTGGATTTAAATATTTTGCAGGGATGATTGAAAACCATCCCTTTTTAAACACTTTTTTTCTTCAATTAGCTGATCAACCTATTATCGCTCTTTTAGTTGGCATTGGCGTTACTGCCTTGATTCAATCAAGCACAGCAACAATTGGGATTATGATGGGTTTTTTAGAGGCCGGCATGCTTCCAATAGAAATTGCTATAGCCATTATGCTTGGCTCTAATATCGGCACATGTATTACTTCTTATTTAGCATCAATTGGAACAGAAAAAAGCTCAAAGCTATGTGCATATGCTCATATTTGGCTAAATATAGGAGGAGTTATTCTATTCTATCCTTTCATTGACATATTAGCAGCTACCGTTAAAAATATGACTGCTGACATCGATGTTCAACTTGCCCATGCAAGCCTTTTATTTAATGTCCTATCTTCCCTACTTGTTCTACCCTTTGCCGAGCGTTTTGGCAAATTAATAATGCGTATACATAGCTGAAGTTTTGCTTATTTTCTTGATAATAGAGGAGGCTTAGACAAAACTAAATTGTCTATCTGTAAATAATCAATCGGCGAAACCAATTCATTCCATTGCGATACGTCGCGCGATGAACGAGGCATTTTGACTTAACTAATGGAGGGTACTGAAACAGCAATTTAACCATAATTATTGGTAGCCCACTTTTAAATTGGGTATTTTCATATGTTTTCCGAGGAGATAGCACTCCTTTGGAAAGCGAAGTGTATTTTAGGCTGTTGATATTACTATCCCAACTTTACTGAAACAGCCTTTTATAAACTGATTAAAAACCCGACCCCCAACCATACGAAACGCTTGTATGGTTGGGGGTCGGGTTTATCTATGACCGAAATACTTATGTCCCAGTCTCTTTTTCACATAACTTTAAGTAAATCATATTGTGATTGATATAAATGATAATATAATCCTTTTAAAGCCATTAGCTCGTCATGGGTACCTTTTTCCGCAATTCTTCCTCCATCTATATAGAATATTTGACTGCTATTTTTAATGGTCGATAATCGATGAGCGATAATAAAAGAAGTTCTTCCCTTTAGTAATTCCGTTATCCCTTCTTGTAGAAGCTCCTCAGTTTTGGTATCAATACTACTAGTCGCTTCATCTAAGATCAATATTTTGGGATTTGCTAAAAGTGCCCTTGCAAAGGATATTAATTGTCTTTGTCCTGCTGATAAAGTACTGCCTCGTTCTTCAACAACCGTATGATATCCATCCTTTAGATCTTTAATGAAGTCATCTGCCCTGACAATTTTAGACGCTGTGATTATTTCATCTTCTGTTGCATCCAATTTTCCATAACGAATATTATCAAGGATTGTTCCTGAAAATACAAAAGTGTCTTGAAGCATTACCCCCATTTGAGAACGCAGTGATTTCAATGTGACATCTCGTACATCGATATCATCAATTTTTACGCTTCCTTCATTAACATCATAGAACCTGCTAAGTAAATTTATAATGGTTGACTTTCCTGCACCAGTTGGTCCTACTAAAGCAATGCTTTCTCCCGCATTAATATGGAAACTGACATCGTTTAGAATGTTTTTCCCTTCTTCATAACGGAAAGATACATGATCAAATGTTACGTTTCCTTTAATAGTCGGCATTTGAATGGCTTTAGGATTATCTTTAATATCTGGCTCTACATCTAACGTTTCAAAAATTCGTTCTAAATAAGCAGATGCTGTAATAAGCGCATTATAAAAGTTCCCCATATTAATTACTGGATTCCAAAAGTTATTTACATAGCCAATAAAAGCAACAAGTGTACCTGTACTAACATCCACCCCAATCTGACGGATTCCTACGAAGTAAATTAAACTTGTTGTCAACACAGAGATGTTTTGTACACCTGGCCAGAGTAGAAACTGAATGGAAACAGCCTTCATCCAAGAGGTTCGGGTTTCATTGCTCACTTCATCAAATATTTCATAATTCTCATCTTCTCTTGCAAATGATTGTGTAATCTTAATCCCTGCAATACTTTCATGAATATATGCATTCATGTTGGATTGTTTGTTACTTAACACTTGATATGCTTTTCTTTGCATATTTTTAATAACCCATACCAATATTCCTAAAATAGGGAGCAGAGCTAAACTGTATAATGTTAATTTAGCATCAATCGCAAACATAAAAATCAAAGTAATAATAACACTGATAATATCTGAGATTAGATTAATTAATCCGTTGCTTAATAAATCACTAAGTGTATTAATATAGTTAACTACTCTTATTAATATTTTTCCATGTGGACGATTATCAAAATAAGAAAAAGGTAACTTTTGCAAATGCTGAAAAATATCCAAACGCATATCCTTTAAAATATTTTGACCGATACGTGTAATCCATTGAATTCTATAACGCATACATATTCCAATAACGATAAGGGATAACAAAAATAGTATACTAAGTCCAATTAATAGCGGAATATTTTTATCTGGGATAATTTCATCGATTGCTATTTTCGTAAAAAATGGACCGAGCATCCCTGCAACATTGGCAGTTAATATGATCAGCAATGTAATAAACAATGCCTTTTTATAAGGTTTAATATATGCACCGATACGTTTATAGTGACTCCAGTTAAATTCGGTTTCTAATTCTTCATCAACATTAAATTTATTACGGGCCAATGGTTGCTCCCCCTTCTTCCTGCTCAACTAGTCCTAGCTGCCTTTTATAAACATCGTAATACAGCCCTTTTTTCGCTACAAGCTCCATATGCGTACCCTGCTCTTTCACTTCCCCTTTGTCGAGAACTAAAATAAAATCCGCATCTCTTACAGAAGAAATTCGGTGTGCAATAATGAAGGTTGTTTTATCTTCGGTTAGCTGATTTAATTCCTTTTGGATTTTACTTTCTGTTTCCATATCTACCGCAGAGGTTGTATCGTCCAAGATTAAGATGGATGGATCTTTTGCTAATGCTCTTGCTAAGGAAATCCTTTGCTTTTGTCCGCCTGATAGACCAACTCCACGCTCTCCCACAATGGTATTGTAGCCCTCGGGCATTCTGACGATAAAATTATGAGCATCTGCTATAGCAGCAACTCGCTGTATCTGTTCTATATTCAAAAATGGCTTTCCAAAAGAAATGTTTTCTTCAATTGTATTTGAGAATAAGAAGATATCTTGCATAACCATGGAAATCTGATCACGGAGCTTTCGTACAGGCCATTCTTTTGCATTTACGTGATCAATTAATACTTCCCCTTCAGTCGGATCATAGAATCTGGCAATCAAGTTAACTAGTGTAGATTTACCTGACCCTGTTTCCCCTAATATTCCAACCGTTTGTCCTGGTCGGACTGCAAAGGACACATTTTTTAATATTTGCGTTTCTGGATCATCAGAAAACGCAAAGGAGACATTTTTAAACGTTACGTAGCCGGAAATTTTCTTCGTTTGCTTTCTTTCTTCCACTCTAATCTGTGGTTCTGTTTTTAATAAATTTCTTATTTTTACACAAGATGCATTAAAACGCTGTACATCATTTATTAACCATCCGCTCATTCGCATTGGCATATTTAATAACCACATGAATCCATTAAAAGCAACTAAATCCCCAATTGTCATGCTTCCTTGAATAACAAATAATCCGCCTAGCAATAATGTGATAACAGCGAGCATACCTGCAAAGCCATCTAACCATGGTAAGTATTTTTTTGACACATTGGCAGAATCCAGATTACGCTTTTGATAATCATTATTGAAATGATTGAACTTTTCAATTTCGTATTCTTCCCGCGAAAATGCTTTGACTACTCTGTTCCCACTAATATTTTCTTCTACCATTGAATTCAGCCTTGAAAAACTTTCTCTAATTTCTAAAAATACTGGGTGTGCTGCCCTGGACATTTTTTGTGTAAAAATAAAAATAATTGGCGTGACTGCAACTAATCCTAAAGTTAATTTCCAATCAATATTCATCATTACGATAATAGCTACAACAAACCAAACGACACATTCGGCTATGTTATAGCATACCCATGAAACGAAATGACGTATGGCGTCCATATCCCCCGTCATTCTCGCCATAATATCTCCCACTCTATTATGATTAAAGAAATCAAAATCAAGCTCTTGAAGCTTCTTATACATGTCTTGCCTGATATCAAACTGTGCATCCTGACCAACTTTTTCATATAATAATTGGTATATGTAACGGGTAACGGTTCTAATAAGTGTTGCTCCTACCATCGCTAACAGAATTGGAACTAAAAGTTGTACTTGATTATTCTCAATGACTTCATCAATTAGCCTTCCACTTAATATAGGAATAATCACTACAAAAAAGGAATTTGCCAATAAAATCAATGTTGCGGTAATTACTTTTTTCTTATTCTTCTTTACATAACTCCAAATCCATTGATAATTATTCAATAGGAATCTACACTCTTTCTTTTTTAATTTGTTTACTTCAAAAATGATATTTGCAAAACCATCTTAATATTCGTATAAAACGAAATTCACTACGTAAAATCAATAATATCTCTCAAAACAAATATAAGGGGGTATACAAAACTTGAATTCGTTTTCATGTCTTTCTCATCTCTCCCATCTTTTTATAGCATTGCTGAGTCCATTGTTATGCATAGGCTATTTATCTTTCATCTCCTTTTTGCCATTTTGTTAGCTAACAAATCCTCATACGCCATTTGAATAAAAAATGTGCAGTCTCATTATTAGTATAGTAAGACTACTTATAGGGCAATAAGAAATAAAGATTCCTTTCTTATTACAGATTAATTTTAGTCATCACTGATTGACGTAACTAGTACTTAAATTGTATAATTATGGACAAAATTTGACTTGAAAGGAGCATATTGAATGTTATATTATCAATCTAATTATTTTGGACAAAATGGAGATTTTGATCGTATTTCGGCAACCAATCCCAATATCCTTCCACATTTTCATCGAAGTATGGAGCTTGTAATGGTCGATGAAGGGACACTGAATCTTACAATCCAAAATAAAACCTATACCCTTCACAGAGGAGAAAGCGCTTTCGTTCTTTCGAATCAAATACATAGTATGCAAAGTAAAAATAAAAACCATGCCTGGATTTATGTCTTTTCTCCAGAGTTTGTTAATCAATTTTTTCAATTAAGCAAAAATAAAGATTTAATCGAACCTATATTCCGCTTACAGCCCGGTATTAGTGAGATGATTAAGGAGATATTAATGACTAATAAAAGCTCGATGATAGCCAAAAAAGGTGTCCTTTATTTGATTTGTGCTGAATTGTTAAATCAAACAACCTTTAAAGAGGAAGCAAGAAGAGATGAATATTTATTACATGATTTACTGAATTATATCCAAAATCATTTTACCGAGGAGCTTTCATTAAAAGATTTATCACAAAAATTTGGCTATGACTATTCCTACCTATCTAGATTTTTCACAAAGATACTGAAAGTTCCGTTCGTTGATTTTCTTAATGGACATCGTGTCACATTGGCATCTCAATTATTAAAAACTACGGATAGCAAAATTACAGAAATTGCCGATATAGTCGGATATCGAAATATTCGTAGCTTTAATCGTAATTTCGAAAAACTTATGAATACAACTCCGAGTAATTATCGAAAAATTTATTTGGAAAATTATTAGTATTACATGCCGTTTGAATGAAAAAAACCTTAGAGAAAACAATTCTACGTTTTCTCTAAGGTTTTTTAAAAAAAGGAATATTAATAATCACTGGTGCTCGTTAAACCATTAACGATTGCAACACCAGAGCTTGCTCCAATTCTAGTTGCTCCAGCTTCAATCATTTTCGCTGTATCTTCGCTACTGCGTACCCCTCCAGATGCCTTTACACCTACACTCGGTCCGACAGTTTTTCTCATTAATGCAATGTCCTCAACTGTTGCTCCACCTGTGGAGAAACCAGTAGATGTTTTAACAAAATCAGCGCCAGCTTCTACTGCTAGTTTACAAGCAATCTCTTTTTCCTCATTAGTTAATAAGCTTGTTTCAATAATAACTTTTGATAACGCCTTGCCTTTTGCAGCATCCACTACTGCTTTTATATCTTCTTTTACTAAATCATAATTTTTATCCTTTAATGCACCAATATTAATAACCATGTCTACTTCTGTAGCACCATTTTTAATGGCATCCTCTGTTTCAAATGCTTTTGTTGCAGAAGTGGTTGCACCTAAAGGGAAACCGATCACTGTACATACTTTTACTTCTGTTCCATCAAGTAATTCACTAGCAACTTTCACCCATGTTGGATTAACACAAACGGAAGCAAATGTATATTGCTTTGCTTCTTCACAAAGAGTAACAATTTGTTCTTTCGTTGCGTCAGCTTTCAATAAAGTGTGATCAATCATTTTAGCAATGTTCATTATGATTCTCCTTTGATATATGTACTCTTGAAAAATATATATTCAAGCTCCTTAGAATACTAATTCAAAAGAGCTTGAGTAACTTATTATATATTAAATGTAAATCAACAAAATAGGAAATGCTATGGTTAAGATACTATCGCAGCCTGATCTTCCATTTCCTCTAATATGCGGACAAATTGCCCTTCATTTACAGGATAACCAGCTTTTATTATTTTTACTTTAACAATTTTCCCTATCATTTCTTCTGTAGCAGGGAACACAACTTTTAAATAGTTATCTGTATAGCCAACAAAGAGTTTTCCATTGCTATCCTCTTTGTATACTTCTTCCGGAATGACTTCTACTACTTCCCCTTCATAGTTAGACGCATATTCTTTTGCAAGTTGATCAGAAAGAGAAATCAATCGATGAACACGTTCATTTTTTACTTCTTCGTCAATTTGGTTGTCCATACGTGCGGCAGGAGTTCCAGTTCTCTTAGAATATGGGAACACATGTAATTCAGAAAATTTATGGTCTTTTATAAAATTATATGTTTCCATAAACTCTTCTTCTGTTTCGCCTGGGAAGCCAACGATAACATCAGATGTGATAGCAAGTCCTGGTAGAGCTTCTTTTAATTTTGTAATTCTTTCTGCAAAAAATTCCATCGTATATTTTCTTCTCATTCTTTTTAAAACAGTGTCAGAACCTGATTGAATAGGAATATGAAGATGGTTTACGACAATTTTGGATTTATCCAATACTTCAATAACTTCATCTGTTATTTGACTAGCTTCAATGGAAGAAATACGTAGTCTTTTCAAGCCCTTTACTTCTGCTTCTAAGTCTCGAAGTAAGTTTGCAAGATTATAATCCTTCATATCTGATCCATATCCACCTGTATGAATCCCTGTTAAGACAATCTCTTTATAGCCTGCATCCACTAATTGTTGTGCTTGTTTAATGACATCTTGTGGATCCCGAGAACGCATTAAACCTCTTGCCCATGGAATAATACAAAATGTACAAAAATTATTACAGCCTTCTTGAATTTTTAATGAAGCTCTTGTTCTATCTGTAAAAGCAGGTACATCCATTTCCTCATATACGCGGTTTTTCATAATATTTCCAACCGCATTAATTGGTTGTCTTTCTTCTTTGTACTGTGCAATATACTCTAGCATTTTTACGCGATCCTGTGTACCCACTACAATATCAACACCAGGAATAGCCATAATTTCTGCTGGTGACGTTTGTGCATAACAACCTGTAACACAAATAACTGCGTCAGGATTTTTCCGCACTGCACGACGAATAACTTGTCGGCTCTTCTTATCGCCTGTATTTGTAACTGTACATGTGTTAATAACATATACATCAGACATATTTTCATATTCTACACGTTCATAGCCCTGTTGTTTAAACAACTGCCAGATCGCTTCTGTTTCATAATGGTTTACTTTACATCCTAATGTGTGAAAAGCAACTGTTGGCATTTTTATCACTCCATCAATTCAAAATGATAAGATACAGCAGACAACAGATACAATGGAGCTGTCTCTGTTCTTAATATTCTTGGACCAAGTCCACATAATTCAAAACCATGATCTTTTAATAACGTAACTTCTGCTTCTGTTAGACCACCTTCTGGTCCAAATACAGCAAGGATTGATTGTCCCTTTGCCATTGACTTAAGTTTCTTCGTTAATATAGACGATTCGCCTTGTCTTGCCTTTTCTTCGTATGCTACTAACTTTACATGAAAGCCTTCTGAAAGTTTAATCAATTCTTTTATATCAATTGGGGTATTTACTTTAGGAATCATCGTCCGATGAGATTGTTCTGCTGCTTCTTTCGCAATCTTATTCCAGCGAACAAGCTTTTTCCCACCTTTTTTCTCATCCCACTTAACGACAGAGCGAGCTGCTATAAAAGGGATAAACTTAAAAGCACCTAATTCTGTCCCTTTTTGAATAATCCATTCTAGCTTATCCCCTTTTGGCATTCCGCTCACAATGGAAACAGAAACAGGAAGCTCTATTTCTCCTTCTAACCATTGTACCACCTTTGCCGTCACTTCGTTTTCGGAAATATTTGCTATCTTACAACGTGCTACCTGTTGATTATCATTTACACAGTATATTTCATCTTCCATATTCATTCGCATAACACGAACGATATGATGATAATCATCTTCTTGGATAATAAATGTATCTTCTTCATTTTTAGCAAAATAACGCTGCAATCGAAATACCTACTTTCCTTTACCCAATAGATAAGGAAGAATCGTAAAACGAAACTTCCTTTTTCCTTTAGTCTATACGCTTACCCTTTTTTAGCTTTAACCGTAAAAAGATATAAGTTTATAGTTACTCACTCATTCTTTTTTGAGCAGTAATACTAACCCAATCTTCCATTTGAACCGTTTCTATTATTTCTAGTCCAGATGCAATAATAGCATCCTTTACTTCTTCTTTTTTCTGAAGAATTATACCAGAAGCAATAAAGTAGCCGTCTTTATGAAGTAAACGGTACACATCATCTGTAAAACGCACAATAACCTCTGCCAATATATTTGCAACAATCACATCTGCCTGTTCATTTATTCCACTCAATAAATTATTTTGACAGACCGTTGTCGTTTCATGAACCTTGTTTAATTTAATATTTAGTTTTGCAGAACGCACCGCAACTTCATCCAAATCTAGGGCAAGCACAGATTTAGCTCCTAACATTGCCGCAGCAATGCTTAATACACCAGAACCAGTCCCAACATCAATAACTATATCCTCTTTTTTAACTATTCTTTCCAAAGCTTGGATACATAATACAGTTGTTGGGTGGGTACCTGTACCGAAAGCCATGCCTGGATCTAATTCAATTATTAATTCATCCGTATGAACAGGTGTATAATTCTCCCATGTTGGTACAATGGTAAATTTCTCTGATATTTTTACAGGATGATAATATTTTTTCCAAGCAGTAGCCCATTCTTCTTCATTAACTTCCATGATGGAAACTTTGTTTAAACCAATATCAATATTAAATAGTACTAAATTATTGATGTTTTCTTTAATTGCCTCTACTGTTTCTCCAAGAAAACTATTGATTGGTAAATATGCTTTAACTAGGACGCCTTCTTCAGGATAATCATCAGGATTTAGTTGGTAGATTTCGCCGAATTGGTCTTCTCTTTCTTTAATTAATTCAAAGGGATCTTCAATCACTACCCCACTAGCACCTGCTTCATGCAAAATATTTGAAATAGGTTCAATCGCTTCATTTGTCGTATGAATTGTGATTTCTGACCATTTCATCTCTACCAACTCCTTTTTGATTATTCACCTTTAAACGCTTTTTTTACTTTAGAGAAAAAGCTGTCCTCTTCTTCTCCTTGAGGGGAAACTCCAGATACATCAGCAAATTCTTGTAATAGTTGCTTTTGCTTATCTGATAACTTTGTAGGTGTGACTAAACGAATGATAACATGCTGGTCACCTTGGCCATATCCACGTACATTCGGAATACCTTTGCCTTTAAGTCGGAATTTCGTTCCAGTTTGTGTCCCTGCAGGCACTTTTAGCTTCACTTTTCCATGGATGGTTGGTACTTCCACTTCATCTCCAAGCGCAGCCTGAACAAACGTGATTGGCATTTCACAATATACATCTTCTCCATCACGTTCGAAGAACTCATGTCTTCTTATGTGGAATACGACATATAAATCTCCTGCTGGTCCCCCGTTTGTGCCAGGTTCTCCTTGGCCTGTGACTCTTAATTGCTGACCATCATCAATACCGGCTGGAATTTTAACACTGATTTTGCGGCGTTTTTTCACTTTACCTGTTCCGCCACAAGTAGAACATTTATGTTTAATCTCTTTACCAGTTCCATTACAGTAATTACATGTTCTTCTATTCACAATACGACCGAATGGTGTGTTTTGCTCCACATTCAGTTGACCTGTACCGCTACAATGCTTACATGTAACTGGCTTAGTGCCTGGCTTTGCTCCTGTTCCATTACATGTTTCACAATTTTCTTCTCTTGGTATTTCAATTTCAGTTTCTTTACCAAATGCCGCTTCTTCAAACGAAAGGGTCATCGTATACTGTAAATCAGCTCCTTGACGCGGTGCATTTGGATCTCTTCTTCTGGATCCTCCACCACCACCAAAGAAAGTGCTGAAAATATCTTCAAAACCGCCAAAGCCACCGAAATCTGAGCCGCCACCAAAGCCTTGGTTAGGATCTGTATGTCCAAATTGATCATAATGAGCTCGTTTTTGGTCATCACTTAGTACTTCATAGGCCTCTTTCACTTCTTTAAACTTTTCATCTGCATCTTGTTCTTTATTAATATCCGGATGATACTTTTTTGAAAGCTTTCGATAAGCCTTTTTTATTTCATCCTTAGAAGCTCCTTTGCTAACTCCAAGGACTTCATAGTAATCTCGTTTGTCCATAATTGATTACCACTCCCCGATTCTTTTCACATAGATGCTATTGTATCATTTTGCATTTCCAAAGTACAATAGTTTCTTCCTAACTTTCTTAAATATCGCCAAAAAACATCTAAAAGAAAAGCCAAAGTCAAGATAACCTGACTTTGACTTTTTTTCTAATTATATATTGTTTTCATTCGTTTATTTATCGTCTTTTACTTCTTCAAATTCTGCATCGACTACGTTGTCATCTTTATCAGATGCTCCGCCCTCTGCTCCTTGTGCAGCTTGTGCAGCTTGAGCAGCCTCTTCATATAATTTCATAGAAAGAGCTTGAACGATTTCTTGAAGAGCTTCTTTTTTCGCACGAATATCTTCTAATTCGTTTTTCTCAATAGCAGCTTTTAAAGCGTCTTTTGCCTCATTCGCTTTGGCAACTTCGCTTTCGTCCACTTTTCCTTCTAAATCTTTCAATGTTTTTTCAGTAGTGAATACTAATTGATCTGCTTCATTACGTAGTTCCACTTCTTCTTTACGCTTTTTATCTGCTTCAGCATTTTCTTCTGCTTCTCTTACCATTTTGTCGATTTCTTCATCTGACAAGCCTGTAGAAGATTTAATTGTAATAGTTTGTTCTTTGTTTGTGCCAAGATCTTTCGCACGAACATTTACAATACCGTTTTTATCGATATCAAATGATACTTCAATTTGCGGAATTCCACGTGGTGCTGGTGGAATATCAGCTAATTGGAAACGGCCTAATGTTTTATTATCTGCAGCCATTGGGCGCTCCCCTTGAAGCACGTGGATATCAACAGCTGTTTGGTTATCTGCAGCAGTTGAGAATACTTGGGACTTAGACGTTGGGATTGTTGTATTACGATCGATTAGCTTCGTAAATACTCCACCCATAGTTTCGATACCTAATGAAAGTGGTGTGACATCTAAAAGAACAACATCTTTAACATCACCAGTAATTACTCCACCTTGGATAGCTGCACCCATTGCAACTACTTCATCAGGGTTTACCCCTTTATGTGGCTCTTTGCCGATTTCTTTTTTGATTGCTTCTTGAACTGCAGGGATACGTGTTGAACCACCTACAAGGATAACTTTATCAATTTCAGAAGCGTTAAGATTAGCATCTTTAAGTGCTTGACGAGTTGGTCCCATTGTACGTTCTACTAATGAAGCAGAAATTTCTTCGAATTTAGCACGAGATAAAGTTACTTCTAAGTGAAGTGGCCCAGCTTCTCCAGCTGTGATAAATGGTAAAGAAATTTGTGTAGAAGCTACACCAGAAAGATCTTTTTTCGCTTTCTCTGCTGCGTCTTTCAAACGTTGTAAAGCCATTTTATCTTTGCTTAGATCAATGCCATTTTCTTTTTTGAATTGTTCTACTAAATAATCGATAATAACTTGGTCAAAGTCATCTCCACCAAGACGATTGTCACCAGCAGTTGACTTAACTTCAAATACGCCATCGCCAAGCTCAAGGATAGATACGTCAAAAGTACCTCCCCCAAGGTCATAAACTAAAATAGTTTGGTCTTCCTCTGTTTTATCAAGACCATAAGCTAAAGCAGCAGCAGTTGGTTCGTTGATAATACGCTCAACTTCTAATCCAGCAATTTTACCAGCATCTTTTGTTGCTTGACGTTCTGCATCATTGAAGTAAGCAGGTACTGTAATAACAGCCTTTGTTACTTTCTCTCCAAGATACTCTTCTGCATAACCTTTTAAGTATTGAAGAATAATAGCAGAAACTTCTTGAGGAGAGTAGTTCTTGCCTTCAACTTCCACTTTATAATCTGTACCCATATGACGTTTAATTGACATAATCG
Source organism: Niallia sp. Sow4_A1 (assembly GCF_052116745.1). Classification (NCBI taxonomy): domain Bacteria; kingdom Bacillati; phylum Bacillota; class Bacilli; order Caryophanales; family Bacillaceae; genus Niallia; species Niallia sp. Sow4_A1. The sequence goes on from NZ_JBQKKM010000006.1 coordinate 39,248, forward strand.
TGTTTGGGTTTGTGATAGATTGACGTTTTGCAACTTCCCCTACTTGACGTTCTCCATTTTTGAATGCTACTACAGAAGGAGATGTTCTATTACCTTCTGGATTTGGGATAACTTTTGGTTCTCCACCTTCAAGTACAGCAACACAAGAGTTTGTTGTACCTAAATCAATTCCAATAATTTTACTCATGGAAATTTCCCTCCTATTATTTTAATATGTAATGCTTATTGACTTACTTTAACCATTGCAGGACGAATCACTCTGTCTTTTAACTTATACCCTTTTTGAAACTCTTCTACCACGATATTAGATTCCGTTCCCTCTACTTCCTCTTGCATAACTGCTTGATGAAGGTGGGGATCAAATTCTGTTCCAACCGCTTCAATAGCTTCTACACCTTCTTTTTTAAGAGCCTCAATAATTCCACGATAAACCATCTCCACACCAGTATATAAACTCTGTGTTTGTTCATCAACGGCTTCAATTTTCAATGCTCTTTCCAAATTATCGATGCTTGGTAATAAGTCCATTACTAGACTTTGTGCTCTATATGTTTGAGCCGCTTCCATGTCAAGCCTTGATCTGCGACGTGAATTATCAAAATCAGCCTGCAGGCGAAGATAGCGATTAGTTTCTTCTTCTAACTTAGCTTCTAGCACAGCAATTTTTTCATTTGCTGCCTTTAGTTCTTCCTCAACTGCATTTTCCTCATTGGAAGGAGTTGCTTCAGCCTCTTCAAATACTTCTTCAACAGTTTCTTCTACTTGGACATTTTCTTGTTGTTCCATCTCTGCACTATTTGTTGTTTTTTCATCTGCCAACTTGTTCACCTCCCTTAAAGGAATAATTATTCAAATGAAACCCGTACAGATTGGCAGAGTTGCCAATAAGTTAATAGGTTAGTTAATCCTAATTTCTACACTTTAAATATTCCACAGTAGTTATTTTTGATACAAATTAGTAAGTACTTTTGTCAGGTCATTCGATAAAATATTTAATAAGCTAACAACTCTTGAATATTCCATTCTTGTAGGACCAAGAATGGCGATTGATCCAATTTGCTCATTCCCTATACTGTAAGAAGCAGAGATAATACTGCAGTTTTCCATAGCGATATTATTATTTTCTCTACCAATTTTAATGCTTATATCAGAGGAATTATTGCGAATAAGCTCTGGGATTCCATCCTCTTTTTCAATCATATTCAACAAATTTCTTATCTTAGCAATATCATGAAATTCTGGTTGACTTAAAATATTGGTTTTTCCGCCAAAAAACAATTTTTCATGTGTTTCAATTTTTACCGTTTCTGAAAGTGAGTTGATTAAATACTCATAATTGCTAATATGCTGTTTCAACAAGGAAGCAACTTCTTTATAAATCTTGTTATGAAGCTTATCAATAGATACGCCCGTTAAACGTTCATTCAAGATATTTACCAGCTTCTCAATTTCACCAGCATGGATAGATTCAGGTAAATGAAACATTCTGTTTTCTACATGTCCTGAGTCTGTCACAATAATGGCAATGGCCGTATTCGTATTTAAAGGAACAATTTGAATTTTCTTCAATTTGTTTTCCTTAACGGCAGGCCCAAGGACAATAGTAGTATAATTTGTTAAATCAGACAATATTTTTGCGGATTTTTGTACAATATTTTCTAATTCGTATATTTTTTCTGCAAAAAGTGAGTTAATTCTCAAAATTTCTGAACGCTTTAATTTCTGTGGCGATAAAAGATGATCAACATAAAAACGATATCCCTTTTCTGAAGGTACTCGACCAGAAGAAGAGTGCGTTTTTTCGATAAACCCGGATTCTTCTAAATCTGCCATTTCATTACGAATGGTAGCGGAGCTAAACGTAATATTTTCTTTCTTTGATAAACTCCGTGAACCCACAGGTTGTGCTGTTGAAATAAAATCATCAATAATCACCTGTAATATTAATAATTGACGATCAGTTAACACATTAATCACCTCTGTTAGCACTCTTTGTTAGCGAGTGCTAAATCTATATATAAAGTAGCAAAAACAAAGGGGCTGTGTCAATAATTTGCTTCTGATTTCTACAAGAAATTTTTCCCTTTTCCCTTCCAACTAATCACAACAGAAGAAAAGTTTTCTTTCTTAGCCTTTAAAATGTTTAAAAGAAGCGAATACTTCTCCTGTTATTAGAGAACTCCAATAAACGATTGAAACACTTCATTACCTAAGAATCTTCCTTTATCGGTCAATTTCAAATATTCGCCCTGAATTTTGATTAGTCCTCGATCCAATAGCCCCTTTATTTCTTTCTCAAAAAGTTGTAAGACAGTATTATTATATTTTTTTTCAAAGGATGTTAAACTTACCCCTTGGTTTTTTCTTAATCCGAGAAATAATTCTTCCTCCATTTGTTCAACAAGGGATACCTTCTGTTCATGCATAATAGGAAATTCCCCTTGTTCTAATGGCTGCATATATTTTTTCAAAGGACCATAATTAGAGTAGCGGTTTCCAGCAATATACCCATGTGAGCCAGCTCCAAACCCAAAGTATTGCTCATTATTCCAGTAGGTTAGATTATGTCTACTTTTAAACCCAGGCTTGGCAAAATTACTAATTTCATATTGCTGAAAACCATGACTTGTCATCTCTTCCATTAACACCCCATACATGCTTGCTTCCACATCTTCACCAGGTGTTGGTAGTTTACCCTTTCTCATCAGGTTATAAAAAACGGTTTTTGGCTCTATAATAAGAGAGTAGCCTGAATAATGCTGGATATCCAATGAAAATGCAGTCTTTAATGTATCTTTGAAATCTTCCAGTGTTTGCCCTGGCAAACTATAAATTAAATCCACACTAATATTGTTAAATCCAATCTTTTTGGCAGCCTCAATGGATGAAAAAACGTCTTCCGCCTTATGTGTTCTGCCAATCCTTTGTAGTAGCTCATTATTAAAAGACTGAACACCAAAGCTTAGACGATTGACACCCCCTTCATAAAGAGCTTTTAATTTATCTTCTGTTAAATCACCAGGATTCGCTTCAAAAGTATATTCGATCCCCTGATGCTGCTGTAGTTCTGTATTAATGATTCCACAAAGTCTTTCTAGCTGCGAGGCAGATAAGCTTGTCGGTGTACCTCCCCCAACAAAAATGGTAGAAAGCGTTTGTTCCCCATACTTATCAATGGTTAACTTTATTTCTTTCTCCAATGAATCTAAGTATTCATCTACCGGCTGTCCTTTTAAAAATACTTTATTAAAATCACAGTAGTGACAAATATGCTCACAAAATGGAATATGAATATATGCTGCTTGTATCAATTTTTCACAACCTTTAATTTAATCAACTCTATTACTAAACAGGGAGACCACAATCCCTGTTTCATTGGTAAAATAAGAAAAGAGGTTGATGCTATCTTTAGCACCTACCCCCTTTACTTATAGCAGTCAATGCACTTAATAGCAAGTTTCCTGCACTAGCTGTCATCCATGCTACTTTCGGCTCATCAACTGTATTTTATTTTTTTGTATTATTATCATCCATCCGTAACACGGCCATAAATGCTTCTTGCGGTACTTCAACGGAACCAACTTGCTTCATTCGTTTTTTCCCTTCCTTTTGCTTCTCTAACAATTTACGTTTACGAGAAATATCGCCACCGTAACATTTAGCCAATACGTTTTTCCGCATCGCTTTAATGGTAGAACGGGCAACTATCTTTTGACCAATTGCCGCTTGGATCGGAACCTCAAACTGCTGGCGTGGAATAAGTTCCTTTAATTTCTCTACAATTACTTTCCCTCTTTCATAGGCAAAATCTTTATGAACAATAAAACTGAGGGCATCCACTTGTTCTGCATTTAATAAAATATCCATCTTCACAAGTGTAGAAGTTTTGTATCCAATCAACTCATAATCAAAGGATGCATAACCTCTTGTGTTTGATTTCAATTGGTCAAAGAAATCATACACAATTTCCGACAATGGGATTTCATACGTAATTTTGACACGAGTTTCATCCATATATTGCATATCAATGAATACACCACGTTTTAGTTGACATAATTCCATGATCGCACCGACATATTCATTAGGAGCCATCATTGTTGCTTTAACAAAAGGTTCTTCAATGCGTTCGATTTTTTGAGGATCTGGCATTGCCGACGGATTGTCTACCTTGATTTCAGTTCCATCTGTCAAAATAACATCGTAGATAACACTTGGTGCTGTTGTAATCAAGTCAATTTTAAATTCTCGCTCAATCCGTTCTTGGATAATCTCCATATGAAGAAGGCCAAGGAAACCACAACGGAAACCAAATCCTAATGCTTGAGATGTCTCTGGCTCAAATTGCAACGCAGAATCATTTAGTTCCAATTTTTCTAATGCTTCCCGTAAATCATTAAATTTCGCACTGTCTATTGGATACAACCCACAATAAACCATTGGATTTAACTTACGGTATCCTGGTAATGCTTCTGTTGCGCCATTCTTTGCATTAGTTATGGTATCCCCTACTCGAGTATCCCCAACATTTTTAATTGCCGCTGTTAAGAAACCTACATCCCCAACAGATAAGTGATCTGTAGGAGTAGCTTTCGGTGTAAATACTCCCACCTCAATAACTTCAAATTCTTTGCCTGTTGCCATCATTTTAATTTTGTCACCAGGTTTTACCGTACCATCAACAACACGGATATACGTCACAACCCCACGATATGCATCATATAGGCTGTCAAAAATAAGTGCTTTTAATGGCGCTTCTGGATCCCCTTCAGGAGCAGGAACTTTCTCAACAACTTGTTCTAGTATTTCCTCTATCCCTATTCCAGCTTTGGCAGAAGCTAGTACAGCCTCAGAAGCATCTAATCCAATTACCTCTTCAATTTCATTTCTAACCCTTTCAGGATCAGCACTTGGAAGGTCAATTTTATTAATAACCGGAACAATTTCCAAATCATTATCAATTGCTAAATAAACATTTGCTAATGTTTGTGCTTCAATTCCTTGTGCAGCATCAACTACTAGTACTGCTCCTTCACATGCAGCCAAACTACGTGATACTTCATATGTAAAATCCACGTGACCTGGTGTATCAATTAAATGAAGTGTATAGATTTCTCCATCATTTGCCTTATATTTAAGCTGGACTGAGTTTAATTTAATCGTGATTCCACGTTCTCTTTCTAAATCCATTGAATCTAATAGCTGATCTTTCATCTCACGTGCAGTGAGTGCGTTTGTTTTTTCTAATATTCTATCAGCTAGGGTGGATTTCCCATGATCTATATGTGCAATAATAGAAAAATTTCTAATTTTTGATTGTCTTTTTAGCATCTCTTCTCTGTTCATTTAGTTCACTCCTACAATAATCGCGCATGTACACTATTTTTGATTATAGCAGTGTGAAGAATAAGATTCAACGAAAAGTAAAATGAATTACTAAACAGTTTTCTAGTTTTCTTTTTCTTCAATTATATCTCCAACCAGACTTACGCCTTTTTCTGCCAATGAAGAAATGGTATCAGCTACTCCTTTACCGATACTTGACAATAAATTAAAAGCCCTCATTTCTTCTAATTGCTGTTTCTTTTGTTCTAAATCATGACTTGTAACGTTTTGTCCTAGGACGGAAGCCTCTACATTTCCATCCTCATTTTTTACGGAGACTGCACTTTGAAGCCCTTGATCATTATAGCCTCTCATTTTGTGAATCCCGCTATTTGCTTGCTGCATTCCGAATAAGACACATATAAACATTAACAAAACGATTCCGACAGCACCTAATGTATATAGTTTCAACTTGATCAATCTCCTTTAATCTAATTATCAAGTCTGCAATTCTCCATATATTAAAAAGAAAGGGAGCATCCCTAGAGATACATCCTTTCGTTCCATGGAAAAATAGCAATCATTTCCTAGCAACTCTATTAAAATGTATGAAAATACTAGGAAAGATAGAACTATTATTGTCAACTAGTGAGTATTATAACCAACATTTTCTTGATTAATGGCTGAATGAAGGGCAGCATTTAATCCATTTGCAAGTAAGTTAGCCATATCCTCAATAAAGACATCCACTTCTTTTGGCGTAACCATTAAATTATGACCTATTGGCGATAGCACTTCATAAATTAACTTTCTCTTTTCCTCTTCAGGCAATGTACCAATAATACCGAGAAAAGTCTTCCGATGCTGTTCTTCTGGCAAATCCTCCTCCGTTAATTTTCTTTTTTCTCCAAAGCTTAATCCTGCCGGTGCTAACGCTCTTGATGGCCTATTCCCTTCTTTTAGTTCTTTTCCAAAATGCTTCAAGATGTAATCTATCGTATCGCTCGTAATAGATACAGCATCCACCACCGTCGGTACTCCTATTGCAATCACTGGTCTTCCTAGTGTTTCTTCACTCAGTTCCTTCCGTTTATTTCCTACGCCAGACCCTGGATGGATCCCTGTATCTGAAACTTGGATAGTAGAATTTACACGGTCTATTGAACGTGATGCGAGTGCATCAATTACGATAACAAAATCAGGATTCGTTTTCTCTACTACTCCTTTAATGATATCGCTCGTTTCAATTCCAGTAAGACCCATTACTCCTGGGGCTAAACTTGATACTGGCCGATATCCCTCTTCCACGCTTTCTGGCTGCAATTCGTATAAATGCCTCGTTACAAGTATATTTTCACAAACCTGAGGTCCTAACGCATCTGGGGTAACATTCCAGTTCCCTAGCCCAACTACTAAGCAGGATGCATTTTCTTTAATATTGCTCTGCTTTAAAAATTGCGAAAACTCACTTGCAAAAACTTTCTCTACTTTCTCTTGCAATTTCGTATCCTGCTGTCTTATTCCTAATACTTCTATTGTTAAATATTTACCTTGTTTTTTCCCTATTATTTCTTCGCCCTTTTCTGTTACTTCCACATAGGACATTTTAATGCCATTTTCCTCTTTTTCCTTGATGATAACCCCTTCAAGCTGTGATTGATCCTGTTCATTTTGAACAAGCCCTTGTTTATGTAAAGCTAAATCCTTTGCCTCAATAGCTAAATCAGTCCGTATAGAATACATGCTTAAATCTAGTTTTTCCTCCATCGTTATCCCCTTCCAATTAAATTAATATAAGAGTATTATTAGCATTGCCTTTCTCCCCAAAAAAATTCATATTGTCCAAATTAGAAGGAAGTCTTGCATTATTAGTCCTCGTTTGATAAAATATCACTTGTTCTTTAAGTTTTTTAGGAATGTATATATCGAGTTTAAATAATGAACTTGATGCTTCTTTTTAGGAGGTGAACGTAAATGCCAAATATTAAATCTGCTATTAAACGTGTAAAAACTAGTGAAGCTCGTAATGCTCAAAACACTACAGTTAAATCTGCAATGCGTACTGCTGTTAAAAAGACTGAAGCTGCTATTGCTCTTAATGATACAACTGCTGCAAATGAAAGTTTTGTAGAAGCTGCTAGTAAATTAGACAAAGCTGCTGCTAAAGGTCTTATTCATAAAAATGCTGCTGCTCGTAAAAAATCTCGTTTAGCGAAAAGAAAAAATGCTTCAAACGCATAATGAGTAAAAAAAGACTATCAATTAGATAGTCTTTTTTATGTCTTTTTATTTATTCAGCTATAATATTAACCCCGTAAATCAAAATATAAACAAAAACAGTAAGAGGGGTTTTTCATCCTACTGTTTTTGTCACTATAAATTCCGCTCTCCTACATTCCATGTCCTAATTGAAATAAAATCATTTCTATCACCATATTTTTTGGCATGGATCCTGTTTTTAACTGATAATCGCCTTCTGCAAATAGTTGGATGCATTTTGTTAATTCCTCTTCTGTAAAACGCTGAGCTTGTCCTGCGGCTAGTTTCACTCGGAATGGATGGACTTTTAAAACAGAGGCAATTTGCTGTTGCCCATATCCTTTTTGAGCTAGTGCTTTTACTTGATAGATTAAGCGAAATTGATTTGCTATAATCGAAAGTATTTTTAATGGCTCTTCATTTTGCTTTAATAAATCATAATAAATCCGTAAGGCTTCATCCATTTTTTTAGAGATTACTTTATCGACAAGGCTAAAGATATTTTGCTCCAATGATTTCGCCACTAATTCCTCGACAATTTCCTTCGTTATTAATTTTGAATCTTGTACATATAAAGCCATTTTATCAATCTCAGATGTTAAAAGGGATAAATTTGTTCCCGCAAGACTTAGGATCATATCCAATCCATCTTCATTTATTTCAACCTGATTATATGCTGCACGCTGCTTGAGCCATTTCTTCAATTCTTGCTCATTTAATTTTTTGGCTTCCAAAATAGACGCTGCTGTTTTTAACTGTTTTGTTATTTTTTTCCGTTCATCTAACTTTTCGTAACTAGCGATAAATATCATTGTAGTAAACGGTGAAGGCTGTTTCAAATATTCCTCCAATTTCTTTACATTATGCTCTACCTTTGACTTTGTTTTTTCAGCCGTAAGGAAGAATGGATTATTTAAAACAATCACTTTTCTATCGCCAAAAAAAGGAATTGTTTCTGCATCCTCTATCGCTAATTCTACCGGAGTTTCCTCCAAATCATATGTAGATAAATTAAAATCCTCATCTTCCTCATTTAATAAAGATTGCAACAATAAATATTTCGTTTCGTTTATTAGAAAAGACTCTAGTCCGTATAATAAATAGACAAAAGAAAAATCTTTGCGTTTAATTTTTTTCCATAATTCTTCGATCATTTCTTCTCCCCATTCCCTAAATAACTCTTTAGCATAAACCATTACTAAACCATTATTATATACGAAACTCCTATTTGTTGTCCTCTTTTTCAAAAATTAGCTCATTTATTAACAGAAAGAAGGTCCTCGAGAAAACTCCTCTCTTGCTTAAGAAATTTCTTCAAAAAAGCTTGCTTGCTTTTCCAAAGCGTACTAGTAGCAAAAAAAGGGAATCAGAGAAACCTTCCTTCAATCTATAATGAACGTTACATATCAAGGCCTAGGATACTTCATATGTAACGGTGCACTTGTATTATTACTAGTGTGCTCGAATGGCTTTAATCTATTTGTGTCAAGTCTTGACAGCTTAGGAAATGCAAAACAAGTCATTTTTTATAAGTATTTTTTGTTCACAGGTAAGAAAGTAGAAACGTTCTAAAGTCCATTTGCTATCTAGCATATGCTGGCTAACAAATTTCAGGTCTCCTTTTGCGTAAGCAGACACAAAAAAGCTATCGCACTTTGTGTTTCCTTAATCTAGTCGCAGCGCTTAGGTGTTTTGGCGATGTGCAAAGAGCTTAAGCATATCTTACAGTGGGATAGGTATTAGAGTGACATTGTTTATTGATTTAGCCATTCTCATTTGCTATATTCTATGGAATTTGCAATTGAAACGTTCCACCTTTTTCGGAAAAATAAAAAGAAATTCCCCCATTTTCATCTGTTCTAAATACTTTGACTTTACTTTCTTTTAAAGTAGAAAGCACTTCTTGACTTGGATGGTTATAACTATTATTTTCCCCAACTGATATAATAGCAATTTTCGGTTTAAGCTGCTCAATAAATTCACTAGTAGAAGAAGTTTTGCTTCCATGATGGCCCACCTTTAAAATATCTATATCCTTTAAAAGCGGATAGTTAAGCATTAACGCTTCTTCTCCTTCCTTTTCTAGATCACCTGTAAATAACCATGTTCTATTGGCAACCTTTGCATAAATTACAATCGAACCATTATTCTTCGTTAAATCCTCTGTCTCAAAAGGAGCTAAAACTAAAAAAGCATCCTTCCCAGTAGTCCATTTTTTCCCTGCTTGAATAAAGTGAATCGGAATTTTTTTCTGCTTTGCTAACGATAATAGTCTTTCTTTTTCTATCGAAGATTCTTCCGTTACATTTGGATACATTATTTCTTTTACATTTAATTGCTCTATTACAGCTGTACTTCCTCCAATATGGTCTAAATCACCGTGTGTCAATATTAGTTTATCAATCGTAGATATCCCTTTACTTTTCAAAAAAGGAACTACTGTTTTTGCACCTACTTCAAAAGGATCTTTTCGTTTTTGCCATTCCTCCATAGGAAAAGTTACCGTCCCACCAGTATCAATTAAATAAGTCCCCTTATTATATGGCAATTGAATGAGAATACTGTCACCTTGGCCTACATCAATAAAAGTAATTTCGCCTTTTGCTGAATAAACATTGTCAATGTATTGAAAACTAATAATCAATATAGGGATAATATAGAGCCAATTCCTCGATTTCTTTGGCATAATTTCATACAAAAAAAAGAAAATCGGTAAACTGACAATATAAGCGCCAAGCAAAACAGAAGATGGTCTTCCGAGAACAAGCGTACTAAAAGGATAGCTAGCAAGCTTTAATACCAGTTTATCTGAAAACATTAACATAAGATCCAAAGGAAAAGAAAAAAAGGATAATATTTGTGGAAATAGAAAAGAGAGAATATAAAGGCTAATTAAATACGGCAAAACAATAATTGTATAAAAGGGGATATAAATAAGATTCGCTACTAAAGATAGAGTAGGAATTTCATAAAAATAATACAATATAACAGGAATTACTGCATATTCGGAAATAAAAGTAGTAAAGAAATACATTTTGACGGTTGAGGTATGATAAGACCTAATTAGAGTGGAAGAAAGGATGAGGAAAAAACAAACAATAAAGGATAACAAAAAACCAATATTAAAAAGATTCCGTGGGTCGATAATTAAGCATAAACAAAAGACTACACTGATTATATCAATCATCGGCAAGCCAGAAAAAATTCGAAATTTATTTTTGGCCAATAGTACCATGGAGGTCAAAACAGCTCTAACTACCGATGGACTTATTCCTGTCAATACAGCATAAACGGGCAAGAGTAGTAAAAGAATTGTGCTAGCCCTTTCTTTCGTAATTCCAGCTCGGATCATCACAAAATAAAGTATCCCTATTAATACGACAACATGGGAGCCAGAAATAGCTAGTAGATGGATAATTCCTAAACGCTGATACGCAATTTGGAGGTTTTCGTCCATCATTCCTCGTTCGCCAAAAATAAGCGCTTCTGCAATAGGTACGGTTGTTTCTGAAAAATGTTCAGCAATCCAGATAGTCCCTTTTTCTCTCAGCTGCTTTAATGAAAAGAGGAGATTACTTTCTTCCTTACAGTTTGTTAAATTTAAATCCTGTGTTGCAAGTAACCAATAAATTGAATCATTTTTAAGAAACTGTCTATAATCAAACCCATTCTCGTTTCTTTGCGAAGCGGGAAGCGATAATGACCCCTGTAGCATACAAGTTTTCCCAATCACTCGCTCACTTTCTAAAAAATTTTTTTCTTTTTCTGTATTCATTTTGTAGGAAACGATTAATTTTTCTTTCGTTTGTTTATCACGCCCAACGGTCCTCCACCTATCCCCGTCTATATCAGCTGACTCTAGGAAAGTAATGATAAAAGAAGAATCATCTTCGCTTATCTCCGAGTGGTTTCCTATATTGTCATAACTACCCCTCACAAGAAAAAGGAGAAAGAAACAAATGAGAAAACCACTTAATCCTAATGTGATTTTTTTAGCCAAATAAAGCCATAGGATAAAAAGAATATATAATAGATAAAAAAATAATGTTTGAGAAAAAGAGCATAAAATACCAAAAAATGCCGAAATGGCGAAGAATAGAAATCTAGTTTGAAACATAAATCGCTCCTATCTACTGCTGTAGATCGGAAAAGGAAAAGAATTATCAAATAGACGTCTTTGCTGTAGGGATAATAGAAAATAATTCTTCTGCTCTTTTTTCCAACGTTTCCACATTAACAGTATCCGTATTATTTTCCTTTAATTGCTTAACAAGTGCTTCCACTAAAGCCTTTTTCTCTTCTTTTTTATCAAAATCATTTCTCTCCACTTGTACTGTTGCAATATTAGCCTGTTCAAACAGCTCAAGTGCATACGGATGATTTTTATAATCTATTGCATAATACACTGTCTTAATCCCTGCTTGTACAATCGCCTTGCAGCATTGGAGACAAGGAAAATGAGTGACATATATATCTGCCCCATCTGTATGAACACCAAATTTTGCACATTGTAAAATCGCATTCATCTCTGCATGAATGGTTCGTACACAATGATTATCAATGACATAGCAACCTTCGTCTATACAATGAACTCCACCAGCTATGCTACCATTATATCCACCAGCAATAATACGCTTATCTCGTACGATAGTCGCTCCAACTGCTAATCTTGTACATGTGCTTCTTAATGCTAATAATTCACTTTGTGCCATAAAATACTCATCCCATGAAATTCTATCCAATTCCCATTCACTCCCATTAATTATCAAAGTTATGCAATGCAATAATCTAATTCTTCATTTAGTTTATCGAGAAGTATGTTGTGAGTCAATTATGAAAAGGAAGCTAAGCCATGGACATAACTCACCTAAATTTTCTGTAAAACATTTGTCTTTCACTTTATGGTAATGAATGCTTCTAATTTCTCATATGTTTTCTCGCCAATTCCACTTATGTTTTTGATATCCTCTTTTGTAGAGAAACCTCCATTTTGTTCACGATATTCAATGATTGCAGCTGCTTTGGAAGGTCCCACCCCTGGCAATTCAGTTAATTCTGTTTCACTAGCCTTATTTATATTTATTAATTCCTCATCTGAGGATAAGCTCGTCTGGTTTCCAGATTCGCTAATAATAGAATCTTCTTCCCCTATATATGGAACATAGATAATCATCTCATCTGTCACCTTCATCGCTAAATTCACCCCATTTTTTTCTCCTTTATCCAACATCCCTCCTGCTTTTTTTATGATATCATTCACTCGGTCTCCTTCCGTTGCTTCATAAACTCCCGGGTTTTTAACTGCGCCTTTTACATCTACAATCAGCAATTTATCTTGTAATCCCTCTTCCACACTATTACCATCTATCGCTGTTTCCTCCACACTGCTACCTGCAAATAAATCATCTTGCTGAATATAGTCTTCTTCCTCATTAGGTTGCATAAGGATAGGAGAATAATGATAAAGCACAAGAAAGAGTAAACAACCTAAAACAATAAAAATGAATTTTCTATTTTTTCGAAGCCAGTCCATGATAACTAATCATCCTTTCAGGTATATTTTTTATCTTTGCTTCATATCGTTATATGAGAAACCGCTCATTATAGGGGGGGAAGGAAAAATGAAAATTGGAATGATTGGTACAGGTAATATGGGGAAAATATTAATAGAAGCGATGATTGATGGAAATGCTATTTCCCCCGAAGACGTATTTATTTTTAATCGAACACTTTCCAAAGCATTAGAAATTAAGGAAAATTATCCAAACATAAATATATGCTCTAATGCTATTGAAATAGCAAAAGAAGCAGATCTTATTTTTTTATGTGTAAAGCCTCATGATATGTATGGTGTCTCTAAAAACATTTCTCCTGTTTTAACAAAGGATAAATGTGTCGTTTCCATTACAAGTCCAATTAGCCCTGACCAGCTTGAAACTTTCTTTAATTGCTCTGTTGCGCGGATAATTCCAAGCATAACAAATAGAGCATTAGCAGGCGTATCTTTGTTCTCTTTTGGAAGGAATTGTACAGAAGCTTGGAAAAATCAGCTGGAGAATTTCTATAAAAAGTTTTCGACTCCGTTAGAAATTGAAGATAATATTACGAGGGTAGCCTCTGATATAGTAAGTTGCGGACCAGCATTTTTTTGTTATCTTACTAGGAAGTTTATCGAAGGTGCGGTGGATGAAACGGAAATTGATTTAGAAACAGCAACTAAATTAGCTAGTGAAATGCTTATTGGGTTGGGAGAATTATTAAAGAAAGGTTATTATACTTTACCTACCTTACAGGAAAAAGTAAGTGTAAAGGGTGGTATCACTGGCGAAGGAATAAACGTATTAGAACGTCAACTAGGAGATACTTTTAACCAGTTATTTCAGGCAACACATGCAAAATATGAGGATGATCAGCTATCCCTTAAAAATCTTGTTTCAGGGCATAAAAATAGTTAATGCTAATAAAACATTCTATAAGACTAACGTAAATTCCTTCTTTCCATTTAAATTTTTTTATCCGCCTTTAAGATTTTCCAATCGGACATAAGAAAATGGAAATGATCCCTCTATGGAACATTTCCATTTTCTAATAATTATTTCAACTTAGATACTCTCTCACTTTTTCTTACAATAAAAGAAAATTCTTTCTGCATGATCCTCTATTGGACCATCAGAAAAATCTGCTTCTACTTTTAGAATAGCAAAACCAGTTTGCTCAAGCCATTCTCTATACTGTTCAACCGAATAGGTTCGTTGAAGATGGAGTTCATCGTAGCGAAAATACATATCTGTTTTTTCGTCAAGTTGAAAAAAGCTTAAATCATGCTCAACACTATTTGGATAGTCACCTTCGTAGCACTGCCAAATAAGGCTTACGTCCTCATCGTTGACAGCATAGGTTTGATTAATAAATAAATGATTCATTTTATACAAAGAATGAACATCGAATATAAATAGACCTCTTTCATCCAAATGTTCATAAACACTGTTAAATGTATTAACCACTTCTTCTTCTGTTTGTAAATAATTGATGGAATCACAGCATATACAAACAAGATCAAAAACAGGTAAACCTTCTAACTGAGACATATCTTGTTCAAGATAAAAAATCGATTCTCCTGCTTCCATCGTTTTTGCCTGGGCAACACTCAGCATATCCTCTGATAAATCAACACCAGTTACTTGAAAACCAGCCTGTGATAATCTAATCGCTAATTCGCCTGTTCCACATGCTAAATCTAGAAGGTTTGCTCCATCAACTTTATAATCGCTTGCTGCTTTTTTTATAAGCTCAATCCACTTATCGTATGGAACATCATTCATCAGTCGATCATAAAGATAGGCAAACTGCTCATAACTCATTGACTAATCACGCTTTCAATGTTTTCAACTGGCGCGTCTCCCCAAAGGCGTTCTAAATTATAATAAGTTCTTTCATCCCGGTGGAAAACATGAACGATAATATCACCTAAGTCAACTAAAATCCACTTTGCTTCATTATACCCTTCAAATCGTTTAACCGTGATGCCAAGCTCGCTAGCTTTATCTTTAATTTCATTTGCAATTGCTTGTACTTGCTTGTCTGAATTACCATGACAAATAACAAAATAATCTGCGACTAGAGAAATACCTTTCATATTTAGTGCAACAATATTTTCTGCTCTTTTCGCATCTGCTGCTTTTACTGCCGTCCATAATAACGTACGTTCATCCATTCAATCAACCTCCATGTTTTATACAATAACTATTATATGTTTCAAAACTCAAAGGAAATACTGCTCTATTATTCCGGATGAGAAACATGATCGTGTTTTTTACTGCTTGTAAAAATGCACGTTCAAAATCCAGTTCTGCTAATTCTCTTACTTCATCAACACCAGGAAAAGCTCTGCCTGGTTCCATATAATCAGCCAAGTATACTATTTTTTCTAGCATACTCATTTCTGGTCTCCCCGAAGTATGGTATCTAATAGCATCTAGTATTTCCCTATCGTTAATTCCTACTTCTTTCTCTACTAGAAAAGCGCCAACTGGAGCATGCCAAAGTTCAGAATGAAACAATAAAAGATTAGGATCCATATTTTGCTCTAGGATGATCTGTTTCATTTCATCCTTCTGTCGGAATTTAGCGTAATCATGAAAAATCGCTGCCATTTCTGCCTTTTCGACATTTCCGCCATATTTAGTCGCTAACTTAATAGCTGTTTCCATTACACCAATTGTGTGAATATAACGTTTTTCCGTTATCTGCTCTTTCACTATTTGTAATGCTTCCTCACGCTTCATATAATCGATTCTCCTCAATATATCTCTTTACTTCATCTCTTACTAAAAATGAAATGGTTTCTCCAGCTTTAACCCTTTCACGAATTAAGCTAGAGGAAATATTAATATCAGGAACCTTTACATACTGAACAGGATAATCTGTTTCAAGTTCATATTTAGGACGGTTCACACTAATGAATTGTACCATTTTCATAAGCTCTTGAATTTTATACCATTTAGGCAGATATTCTACCATATCTGCTCCAATTATAAAATAGAAATCAATATCTGGATAAGCTTCTTCTAATAGCTTCATTGTATCGAAGGTATATGATTTTCCTTCTCTATCCATTTCAATTGTTTGGATTCGAAAAGAAGTGTGTGCCTCTATCGATAACTGTACCATGTCCACTCGATGAGCATTCGTTACGTCCCCTGATTTCATTTTATGTGGAGGTTCTTGGTTTGGCATAAACCATATTTCATCTAATTTTTTTGCATGTAGCACTTCATTCGCAATGATTAGATGACCAATATGAGGGGGATCAAACGTTCCTCCTAATATCCCTACTTTTTTCAAAAATATCGCCTCTTCTGCGGAATTAAGATGGTAAATTAATCGTTTTATTTTCTTTAGACTCTTTATATAACACGATTGTATTGCCAATAATTTGAACTAGCTCACTTTTCGTGCCATTCACTAATTCACTTGCAACGGTATCTTTATCTTCATCGCAATTTTGTAAAATGCTTATTTTCAATAATTCTCTTACTTCTAATGCTTCACTTATTTGCTTAATCATATTATCATTTACGCCACCTTTTCCTACTTGGAATATAGGACTTAAATGGTGTGCCTTTGCTCGTAAAAATCTTTTCTGCTTACCTCTTAACATGTTAATCCTCCTAATTGTGTCAAAACATTTTGCCTCATTCTAGTTGTATCTGGAAATACCCCTTGCCATTTTTCAAAAGCTAGGGCTCCTTGATATACAAACATATCAATCCCGTTTTGAGTTATTGCGCCTTTGGCTTTGGCATCCTTTAATATTTTTGTTTCCAATGGATTATAGATTATATCACTTACAAACGCACCCTCCATCACATTGCTCATTTGAATGGGAGAAGCATCTATTTTTGGTGACATTCCGATAGAAGTTGTTTGTATAATAAGACCATATTCTCCAAGCGTTTTTTCCGCTAGCGCAATTTCCATTATATTTGTTTTTACTGGATAAGGACATGCCTCTTTTAAGGCTTTTGCCTTTGAAATGGTACGATTGCAAATATCGACTTGTTCTACTCCATAATGAGCAAGAGTAAAATAAATACCCCTTGCAGCCCCACCACTTCCAATAATTAAGGTTCTTCGCTGTTTTATATCAGGAAGCTGCTTTAAAAGACCTTTTAGATATCCTTCTCCATCTGTATTATACCCAATCCATCGACCATTTTCACAAACTACAGTATTTACAGCACCAATAGCTTTACTCAACGGATCCAGTTCATCCAAAAAGGGAATAATAGCTTGTTTATGTGGTACTGTAACATTAAAGCCTGCCATGTTCATGTCCCTTAATTCACTTAAACCACTTTGCAGGAAATCCTTTTTTATATGTATCTTTTTCATCTCAGCATCTAATCCATAAAACTGAAAAAGATCATTGTGCATAATAGGTGACATGGAATGTTCGATTGGATCGCCAATTACTGCAAAATTCTTCCTCATACCGCTCTCCCTTTTCCCTTATGACATTTCTAATCCTTATATCAATGATTTACGAAGCATGGCATGAACCCCTTTTGGAACGTAAACAGATACTTGAATATTTGGTTCATTAACTGTAATCCAGCCTAAGCCCGAAAATACAATATCCGTCTTTGGCTCTTTTATGGAGAAATCGTGTCTTACTAATTCGGGAAATTCATCCATCTGTTCTCTGTTTGGAGGAGTTAATAACTCACCAGCATGCTTTTTATATAATTCATCTGCATTCTCCAATTTTGTTCGATGAATCATTATCTCGTTAGAAAAATAACAAACAAAGCTATTACGATCCCCTTTAACAAAATCAAATCGAGCTAGTCCACCAAAGTAAAGTGTTTGTCTGTCGTTTAATTGAAATATTCTCGCTTTGATTTCCTTCTTTGGAGTTATAACTTTTAAATCCTTTTTGTCAACAAAATGGGCCATTTGATGATGATTGATGATTCCCGGAGTATCCACTAAAAATTTCCCATCTGATAAAGGTATCTCAATGATATCTAGTGTTGTACCTGGAAAATGGGAAGTAGTGATTACATTTTCTTCTCCTGAAACCTCTTTAAGAATTCGATTAATAAATGTTGATTTCCCTACGTTTGTACAGCCAACTACGTAAACATTTTTTCCATTACGGTGATAATCAATTGCTTCTAAGACTTCCTTTACATTCTTCCCTCTTTCAGCACTAACAAGATACACATCTTCAGGTCTTAATCCTAAATCTTTCGCTTCTTTTTTCATCCAATTAATGACTTTCTGCTGTTTCACTGATTTAGGTAGAAGATCGACTTTATTTCCAATTAATAAAACCTTATTTTTCCCGGTAAAACGATGCAGACCAGGTAGCCAGCTTCCATTAAAATCAAATATATCTACTAATTTAACAATCAGGCTATCACTTTTGCCAATCTCATTTAATATCTTTAAAAAGTCATCATCTGTTAATGAAACATCCTGTACTTCATTATAATGTTTTAAACGGAAACATCTTTGGCAAATTACCTCTTCTTTCTCCAGTGAAGAAGAAGGGGCATATCCTAATTCATTTTTATTATCCGTTTGAATGGCAACTCCACAGCCAATACAATGTATTCTTTCTGTCACTTATTAATCCTCCCAAGTCAATTTTCCGTTTCTACGAAACCAATTTAAAATTCTTCTTTCAATTTTCCGATTGATTCTTGTCATAAAACCATCTGTTTGTGCAACAGGAACTACTAAAATAGTATGAAACCCACTTCTATTTCCACCAAGAACATCTGTTAATAATTGGTCTCCGATTACTACTGTCTCTTCTTTTTTTACATTCATTTGCATTACTGCTCTTTTAAATGCTCGACCAAGTGGTTTGCGCGCAGCAAAAATAAAAGGAATATGCAATGGATCTGAAAATGACTTAACCCTCGTCTCCTTATTATTAGAAACAATTGTTACTTTAATATTATTTCTTTTCATTTCTGCAAACCATTCAATAATTTGCGGTGTTGCAAGCGGGCGATCCCATTCTACTAACGTATTATCTAAATCAGTGATAATCCCTTTAATTCCTTTTTCTTTTAAGCTTTCGGGTGAAATCTCAAATATATTTTTTACAAACTGATCAGGTAAAAATTGATTAAACACTTAAAATACACCTCTTGTCTCTTTTATATCTATGTTTTTACCAATATATATGCTTCTCTTTTTATGGTAACCATTTTTCACGGTAGAAGAAAGTAATATTATACCGTTTTTCTTCTTAAAGAAGATACAATATCTATTCTTTTTTTGATAATAATAAAATAATTTTCGACAAAAATCGCATTTTTCAACATATGTGGATAACATTATGCACATAATACCCATTGATTTACACGCCGTCTACATACTTCTCAACAAATTAATCACAGGTTATCCACTTATGATTGTGGATAACCGAACAGTTGTTCTCTATGTTTATTTTTGTTAAAGTAAGGATACAGAATAATATCCAGTAAACTTCCAAGGCTAACTTCCCGGAAATGACAAAATGTATCTTAAATGACTATTGTTGGACAAGCAATTATTACTATCAAAAAAAACTATGTCAAATTTATACGCACAGTATGTATGGTGCCCATTTTCAAAGCACTACTTTCATCTTAATAGAATAACAAAAAAAATTTTTTCGGCATCACAGGTAATACATATTTATATGTTACTAGAAAGAAGTACTTATTTTTGATTTGAATGGAGGTGTTTCTGGCATGCGTAAATTGTCAGATGAATTATTGATCGAGTCTTACCATAAAGCTAGGGAACTTAATTTAAGCCCTGAATTTATTCGTCTCATCGAAACTGAAATTCACCGACGTTCTTTAAACAACAAGATAAAAGTTTCCTCTTGATTATGTGACAAAGAATAATGATAAAACTATATATACACTTTAAAGCAGCCCTTTCAATTAGGCTGTTTTTTTATTTACGCTACATAAAAGTTACTATATCTATATAAAATACAAAATGGCAGCAGAAAACACCTTGCTTTGGTAAACAAAGAAAAAGCAAAGTGACTCATACTTAGCCATTAATTTTGAAAGATTAGTCTATACTTCTTTTCTCATTTCCCCAATAATCTCTCCTATTTTAACCGGATATGGCATAGAAGGAAAGTCTTTCTGTATAAAAGTATTTTTTTCAAATAGTAAAACAACTGTAGAACCGAAAGAAAAATAAGCCATTTCCTCTCCCTGTACTAAGTGCTCTTTATGATGACTTAATATAATCGAGTTAATAAACATCGCCCCAACTTTCACCATACAAATGCCATTTCCTTCTTCGGTCTTAATTTCAGTTATAGACCGATAATTCCGAGATAGAGTTGATTTCCCCCACTTTAAGCCATATTTATTAACAGGATACGATTTATTTCCAAGAGTCCAACGTTTTATCACTATACCTGTTGCAGGACAATGAATTCGATGATAATGACTTGGACTTAAATAAAAAATAAGATAAGTTCCTCCAACATATTTTTTAACTATTTTTTCGTCTCCAAGCATATCATAAACAGAATACGTTTTTCCTTTCACGATAATGGATTGATCGCTCTTTACTTTTCCGATATCTTCAATGACTGCATCAACAGGACTAATGATCTCTCCTGCAACGGCATCTATTTTTCGACTATTAGCTTTTAATTTTCTAATAAAGAATTCATGTAATGAACGGTATTCATTTAACTGTTTTTCCATTTCACCTATATTTATTTGATATACCTTTGCAAAGGAAGGAATCATATAACGGCTCCATTTAGAATAGGCAAATTTCTTAATTAAAGCGGAGCTCCATCTTCCATTCGTTAGTTCGATACAATGGCGATATACTCTTTCTTTCAACGAAGCAATCCTCCAATAAATAAAATTTTTCTTTACGAATATTCATATACTACATTAAAATTATATATGATTATATTAAAAATAGTTGTATGAAATTCATTTCATACTGGGAGTGAATATAAATGTTTTTACATGAAGTCTTAGAACAAACGATGAAGAAGATTAAAACACAATTAGCTAATGTATTAACTTTAACAAATATTTCTTTAGGTGCTTTGGCAATTATTTATAGTTTAAAGGGACATCTACAATTAAGTCTATTATTAATTTTTATTGCAGCATTAGCAGATCGCCTGGATGGAATGACAGCAAGAAAATTTAATATTGAATCAGAACTAGGCAAACAGCTTGATTCGATGAGTGATATTATTTCATTTGGAGTAGCGCCAGCACTATTAGTATATCAAGGAGTTCTATTTGAATTTGGAGCACCAGGATCATTTTTTACAGTCCTTTATATTGTGTGTGGAGCTTTTCGCTTAGCTAGATTTAATATAACAGAAAGTCATGGTTATTTTACAGGCTTACCAATAACAGCTGCTGGTTGTATCCTGACCTTTAGCTGTCTATGGCTCGCATATCTGCCACTTCATATTTATTTATTCCTCATGCTAATCCTTTCTGTATTAATGATTGGAAATTTTAGATGGAGAAAAATTTAACTACACTTACAACGCATTATTTTATTTAAAAAAAAACTAGGACCTCATAAAGTAGCTATAACCAAGCTAGATTTATGAGGTCTCTTTATTTTGAAAATGCTTATTCTGATTTGCTTAGATCAAATTCATTCATTTGTTAGCTCCAAAAATTCTTCTACATCATTTATACAAAGCTGAATAGCACTGTTCCAAAAATCTTCTTTTGTTAAATCAACTTGTAAATGTTTATAAGCCAGTTCTTCTACTGTCATACTTGCTGTATCCCTTAATAGTGAAATATACTTATCCTCATAACCTTTTCCTTCCTCTAATGCTTTTGCATAGATCCCAAGAGAAAATAGAAAACCAAATGTATAAGGAAAATTATAAAAAGGTACCCCTGTTATAAAGAAGTGTAATTTTGAAGCCCAGAAAGAAGGATGATATTCGGATAGAGCATCTCCATATGCTTCTTTTTGCGCAGCCAACATTAGTGTGTTTAGTTGCTCCTTAGAAACTTGTCCGTTTTGTCTTTCTTCATAATATTTTGTTTCGAATAGAAAACGAGCATGAATATTCATTAATAATGCAATAGAACGCTGTATTTTATCTTCAAGTAATACTAGCTTTTCTTCTTCCGTGGACGCAGCTTTCACAGCCGCATCTGAAACAATCATCTCTGCAAATGTAGAGGCTGTTTCTGCAACATTCATTGCATAATTCCTATTTAATGTATGCATATCTCTCATCGCAAAAGTATGAAAACCATGACCTAGCTCATGGGCTAAGGTTGAGACATTTGATGGAGTACCAGAATATGTCATAAAGATGCGTGATTGGGCACTTTCTGGAAAATAAGTATGGAATCCTCCAGGTCGTTTTCCTTTTCGATCTTCTGCTTCAATCCATCTATCTTCAAATGCCTTTTTTGCAAAAATAGCCATCTCTGTTCCGAATTGTTCAAAGTGCTTAATAATAAAGTCAGCACCCTCCTGATAAGACATTTTTGTTTCTACCTTACCTAGCGGTGCATCCAGATCATACCAACTCAGCTTTTCTAACCCTAACAGTTTTGCTTTTCTTTCCAAGAACTGCACAAAAGGCTGTTTCTTTTTAGAAATGGCACTCCACATTGCTTGCAGTGTTTTTTCTTGCATGCGATTCATGTCTAACGGTTCTTTTAGAAAGTTATTCCACCCTCTCATTCCATAAACATTTAATCGAAATCCAGCTAAATGGTTTAATGTTTTTGCGAGAACTTCTCCATGAGCATCCCATGCCTTTTCCCATTCTGAAAACACCCTTTTACGAACCGAACGATCTGGACTAGAAAATTTATTTGCAGCTTGTCCAATAGATAGTTTTTCCTCTTGAAAAGGAATCTGGATTTTTCCAACAATCGTATCATACATTTGGCCCCAACCATAATATCCATCAACACTTAGTTTATTTATAAGCGTTTCTTCTGCTTCAGATAATTTCTCATTAGCTGCAGTTCTTCTTTCTGACAGGACAAAATAAAGTTGTTCTAATTCATTTCCTTTGAATAAGGAATCCCATTCCATGTCACTATATAAGGATAATTTCCCGTCCAGAATAGTTAATACATTTTGAAAGGTTGCACTTAATTCGGTTACTCTCCCTCTTAATGCGCTCGCCTCTTTATCCTCCATATTTTGTGCCTCTAAACAACTTACGAAGGCACCTGCCTGTCTTACTTTTTTTACAACAATTTCAAATTGTTCCACAATTTGTTGCAAAGCATCGCCGTCCATCGCTTCTTTCAATGGCTCAAATTTATGTACATATGATGATAATTTAGCTATTTCATCCATTGATATCGCTAAGTGCTCTCTAAACTTGGGAGAATGGCTTCCTCCAGGAAATAATCCATCTAAATCCCATGTTTCTTGATAGGCTATTCTACTCATTATTCTATTAGCTCCTTTCTTAGTAACTACTATGCTATTATAGTTCGAATATCGGAATATTTCCATTCTTTCTTAAGAATCGTAAATAAAGTAAAATTTCCATCAATGGGAATTTCTTTCTTCCCCATTGATGGTTAATACGATGACTGTTTCCGAAGATTTTCGGGGCTCTTTCCATTTTCTCTTATCCTTCATGCTTATTAACGAAAGTAGCCACCAAATACCCAAACACCCCAAAAAAGAATGATAACAATAAACAGAATAATTAAGAATGCATACCAGACACCACTGGAACCTCCATATACGCCTCCGTATGCAGCATAAGGTGCTCCAAATCCATATCCAACTGGAGTTGGTCCTACTCCTCCAAGTGGAACAGCTGGTGGTATTTGATTCGGGTATCCATAACCAACCATTAATATTCCTCCTCTCTTCTATAAAATATTCTTTATTTGTACCCAATGTTTTAGGCAATTGTCCTATTTTCTAATGATTTTCCTCTATCACAAAAATTGCTTTATATATTCACTAATTCTCCTATACTAATTAGAAAGATAAGTCGAAAAACCTGCATCTTCTGCCTTTGCAGCCAATTGCTCGGCATTATTTCTACTGCTAAAGGCTCCAATTTGTACAATATAGAGGTTATTTCGAAATAGAACGGCTGTTTCAAATCCTTTTTCACTTGCTTGTGCTGCTAGGTTATCCGCATTTACTTTTTCTGAAAATGCACCAATTTGCACACGGTATATTGGCTTAGATTGCTTTTTTGTTAATGAAAATGCTTTTTCTAAACCAAGGACATGACCTCTAGCAATTTTCACAATAAAATTGCTTTCTTTTAGGCGGTTAGCATCTGACGTTGTATCGATAAAACCATTTTCTGTTAATAATGCAGGCATACGTGTTTCTCTTAACACATAGAAATTTGCACGCTTCCTTCCTCTATCAATAAAGCCTGTATCAGCAACTACTTGCTCATGAATTAATTCTTGATAAGTTGTTGTAGGTTCACCAATCCCTGGATATATATAGCTTTCAAAGCCTGTTCCACCACCAGCATTTATATGAATAGAAAGATAAAAATCAGCATTCCAGTTATTAGCCGCCTCTGTTCTTTCTGACAAGCTCACTGTAGCATCTCCCGTACGACTCATTCGAATAGCAATATCTTCATATTCGTTTTGAAGTATAAGATTGATTTCTTGTGCAACCATTAATGTGATATTTTTTTCTAGTAATCCATTTCCTACTGCACCAGAATCAGAGCCACCATGACCTGGATCGATAAAAATTTTTACCATACTTTTCACCACCTTTCTAATAGTATAGAAAGGTGGTGAAAAATCGCTTGTTTGAAAGCCTAAGTATTATGAAAAAGTAGATAGTTAGTAACATAATCAAGATGACTTCATCGAATGTATGATTAAAATAGTATAACTTCTTTTTCTGTATTCTCAATATATTTTACTTCATAAATATTTCCTTTTATATCGCAATAATAAATAGATTTACTGATATTATTATCCTCTTCACCAAAACTGATAAAAATAATATATTTCACTAATCCTTCCTGTAAACCTTCAGAATCTACCGTGTCAAATTTTGACATATATTGATAGTTTGAGACGGGATACAAATCAAATCTCCATACAGTATTATTGTACAATTCTCCTCTTATTTCTTGATAGTTCCTACCTAGAATGGAGTTGACGTCTGCTTTTGTTTGCATATTTCTAACCATATCTTTTATCTCAGAAATAGTTACAATCGTTTGATCTTGCTGATTACTTGCTATAAGTTCATTTTTTTCATGATTCGGTCCATTAGTAAGGATAGATAGCAATAGTGAGATAACTAGCAGCAGCCTCCTAAACACCAATCTTCAACCCCTTCCGTTAGCTCTAACCCTTTTGAAAGAAACATTTATATTTCATTTATATTACAATTATTATAAAATATTTACACGATTTGAAGATTATTTGTTTATTCTTCTTTTCAAGCTAGATGCTTAGCCTCCAGTCTTTCAATAATAGTAAGGCATGTACTTTTTACGATATGATATTTTATAGATAAAAATGATTAAATTTTCCAGTTCTAAAAAACTCCTTCGTTTCTTGTTCGCATACTTCTAAAGGACATGCATACAATGAAATGGAAGGAGGAGATTAATTGTGAAAAAAATCTCTTTTATATTGGTTATTGTACTTCTTGCTTTTATTGCATACATAGAAACCCCAACGGCCAGCATCAATAAAAATCAGGTTCTCTTTTATAGTCCAACAAATGAAGATCAAGAGGTTTCAAGTAATACAGATGAAATATTCGGTGCACCCGAACTGGAATACAAATTAGAAGAGACGAAAGAAGAGGATGGCTTTATTGTAGAGGTTTATCGTGAATATGAGATTTATAAAAATCGGCAGGGCGATATAGTAAAAACCGTAGCTACAGATAATACAGAGTTTATCCACTATGTGAAATATTAAGGATTAGAAAAAGCACCTAGTCATAGATTTATCCAATGACTTTAGATGCTTCTTCTAGCCTTCTATTTTCCTATTACTTTCTTTTTACAATTTCAAGCTAATGAAAAAAATTTACCCTCATAAGAATGCACCTTTTTATAACATCCTTATGTATAAACGCTAATCATTTTTGCGCTTTTTTTCCTTTTCTGCTCGGTAAAACTCATGAAACATTTTCATCAAAGCTCTTTTTTCAATCCGAGAAACATAGCTTCTTGAAATTCCTAGTTCTTTCGCAATTTCTCGTTGTGTTTTTTCCTTCTTTAAATCGAGTCCAAATCTTCCAATGATTACTTCTTTCTCTCTTTCATCTAACACATCAATATATTCTTTCACTTTTTCAAGCTCCATATTCAACTGAATAGTATTTACTACATCTTCTGATTCTGATTTCAAAACATCAATGAGGCTAATCTCGTTTCCTTCTTTATCCTGACCAATGGGGTCATGCAGGGATACATCCTTTTTTGTTTTTTTCAGTGCTCTTAAATGCATTAGGATTTCATTTTCTATACACCGAGCCGCATAAGTAGCCAATTTCGTCCCTTTTCCCTCTGAAAAGCTTTCTATCCCTTTTATAAGACCGATGGTTCCAATCGAAATTAGATCCTCTGAATCTTCACCTGTATTTTCAAATTTTTTCACAATATGGGCAACTAAGCGCAAGTTATGCTCTATTAACATATTTCTTGCATGGGAATCTCCTTCAGCCATCAACCTTAAATATTTTTTTTCATCACTCGCTGATAATGGTTGGGGAAATGCGTTATTTTTTACATAGGAAACAAGGAATACTAATTCTTTTAATAAAGCTCCAAGCGACAATAAGATTCCGGACATCTTTCCACCTCCACATTCAAGGACATTTGCCTATACTTCATTACTATGTAAATAGGGAGTAGGTCTTGCATGTCCACGTGACAATAAACTTAGGAAAATCTATTTTATTTTAGTTTATTTCTAAGCAATTATGGGTAATATCTGGAGCATCTCATCAAAGAAGACAAATACCTAAATCTTTATTTCCAAAACAAAAGGGACATTAGAATTATTTTCCAAATATTTTAAATTAATTACTAAATTCTCGCTTATTCCTTGTATAATATATATTGATAGCTTTTTCTATTACATGGGGGTGAGCCAAGATGGATACGAAATATTTAGATTTACTTACAGAAAAGTATGATTCAGAAGAGAAAGTGGTAACTGAAATAATAAACCTTGACGCCATACTGAACCTTCCGAAAGGGACAGAGCATTTTGTCAGTGACCTGCATGGTGAGTATCATGCCTTTCAACATGTTTTAAGAAATGGTTCAGGAAATGTGAAAGAAAAAATTCGTGATTTATTTAAAGAAGAGCTTTCCAAAGCCGAAATCGATGAATTTGCCACATTGGTTTATTATCCAGAAGAAAAACTAAAAAGAGTAGTTAATTCATTTATACATACATATGAACTGGATGCCTGGTATGCAGATACAATCGAAAGAATGATTCGATTAGTATCATATGCATCTTCCAAATATACAAATTCAAAAGTTCGAAAAGCATTACCACCACAATTTGTTTATATTATTGAAGAATTATTGTATGAAAAAAATGAATTGAATAATAAAACGGATTATTATTCAAGCATCATTAACAGAATCATTTCATTAGGACAAGCAAATAAATTAATTATTGGACTAGCTTATACCATACAAAGACTCGTTGTCGATCATTTACATGTAGTAGGCGATATATATGACCGGGGTCCCTATCCTGACAAAATAATGGAAACATTAATGGACTACCATTCAGTTGATATTCAATGGGGAAATCATGACGTATTATGGATCGGTGCATTTGCTGGATCAAAAGTATGTCTTGCTAATATTATTCGAATATGTGCGAGATACGATAATTTAGATATTATCGAGGATGCATATGGAATCAATTTGCGCCCTCTCTTAAACTTAGCAAATAAATATTATAAAGATAATAAAGCTTTCCGCCCAAAAATGAATGCAAAAAAAGAAGAGAATACAGAAGAAAATATATTACAAATTACCAAAATTCATCAAGCTATATCTATCATTCAATTTAAATTGGAAATGCCTATTATTAAAAGACGCCCTGATTTTCAAATGCATCATCGTCTTTTACTAGAAAAAATTGATTATGAAACGAACACAATTAATTTTAATGAAAAAATTTTCTCATTAGAAAATACTTGCTTTAATACAATCAATCCAGAAGATCCCTCTCTTCTTTTAAAAGAAGAAGAACAAGTCATAAATAAACTGCTTTTTTCGATACAGCATTCAGAAAAGCTCGCGAGACATATACACTTTTTAATGAACAAAGGAAGTCTTTATTTAAAATACAATAGTAATTTATTAATCCATGGCTGTATTCCTTTAAATGAGGACGGTTCAATGAAAACGATGCAAATAGATGGGAAAGAGTATAGAGGAAAAGAATTGTTTGATTTATTTGAATCCTATTTACGCTATAGCTTCAATCATCCAGAAATAACTGATGACTTTGCTACAGATTTAGTTTGGTATTTATGGACTGGCGAGAATTCCTCCTTATTTGGCAAAAAAGATATGACTACGTTTGAGCGATATTTTATAAATGAGAAAGAGACACATAAAGAAAAAAAGAATGCCTATTATTTTTTGCGAGAACAAGAAGATATTTGCCGCAATATATTGCAGGAGTTCGGATTAAATCCTGACCAGGGGCATATCATTAACGGACATACTCCTGTTGCTGAAATAAATGGGGAAAATCCAATTAAGGCAAATGGAAAAATGATTGTTATTGATGGCGGGTTCTCCAAAGCATATCAATCAAAAACAGGAATTGCGGGGTATACCTTATTATACAATTCTTACGGAATGCAATTAGTTGCACATAAACGGTTTACTTCCAAAGAGGATGTACTCGAAAATGGTACAGATGTATTATCTGTAAAAAGAGTTGTTGATAGGGAGCTTCAACGGAAAAAGGTATTAGAAACCAATGTTGGAGAAAAGTTATTGGAGCAAATGAACGATTTAAATCAGTTATTGGAATATCGCTATATAAAAAAATAAAAAGACACAAACAATCAGTGGATTTCCTTATTCACTGATTGTTTGTTGTTTTAACAGAAATTGTTGCACAGTTTGGCCTACTATGTTTTCTCTATAAGTTCCCTCGTTAGTCAGTATCTTTATCTGCCCATAAGATTGATTGTCGACACTGCAGGATAATTAAAAACATCTTTCTTCCACCTCTCGTTCTTATCTTAATTTTTATAAAAAGCGTACTGCAGACAATTGCTTTCTTCTATTCTCTTCCATTATTTCCTCAATAATTTGTTGATGTCGTATTTCTTCTTCTGTCATCTGTTTTTGATGAATAGTAATTGTAAAAAATAGCATATTTAACGTCATTTCCTTTCACTCCTTATACATTTTTAGTAATTGTTATGGGAAAAGTACCCAGAACGAATCTGTTTTGTTTTTGTTTCTTCATACATTTGCTCAATTTCCTGTAAATGAGCATGTTCTTCGTTTGTCATCTTTTTAAAGTGAATCGTTATTGTTATAAAGAATATACTTAAGGTCATTTCTTCACCTCCTAAGAGAGCACTTTTTATAACCCATTTCTTAAATAGCCTACTTCGTCGAGTTTTCTACGATTTTCCTCGATTCTTTTTTTCATTTCCATTTCTTGCATCCAATCAGCATCTGTATACTGCTTTTTCTTAATCGTAACCGTTAGAAAAATTAGATTTAATGTCATTTCCTTTACACCTCTCTTTAATCAATTATTACCATAAATGTAATTTTTTTCTCGTGAGCGCACAAAAAAACCGCAAATAGACCTATCTGCGGTTTAAAAATAGACATAATAAAACCGCAGGACACGACTACCCTGCGGTTGGATATTTTCTAGTTAGACTAAACTAAGATAAAATTTCCCATTCCGAAGTGGTTGAATTCGTGTATATTGCATATTCAATTACTAGTACACTGTTTAATTCTGGTAAAAATCTTTCCATTTTATTCAACCTCCTTAGAATTTTTTTATCTCACATTGGTAATTATATCCTCCAATGCCAGCTTTGTAAACCTTTTTTTAAAATTTAGACGGCTACCCACAGTTATTTAGTGATTTCTCCTATTTTTGTTTAATCTTTTCAAACAGACAAGGAGGCTGAGACATAAGCATTTCAACCAACAACAAACACGAACTATAACGTAATTAAATTACAAAAAAGTTCGTGTTTGTTTTTTTAGAAAAAGGTTTAAAAACGAAGTGAAATGGAGCGAAGGACGCTCGACTCCTGCGGGAAGTAGAGGAAAGGCTGAGACCCCGCAGCGCAGCGAGGAGGCTCAGCTTCCTCCCCGCGGAAAGCGAGCGTCTGTAGCGCAGTGGAACGACTGAGTTTTTACACTTAACTATATTAAAAAACATAGATAACCATCAGAAAGTAGCTTTATTTAAGAGCTAAATTAAAGATTGTTCGTCTTTAAAGACTAGTTATTTAGTTTTGTCCCAGCCCCTTTTTATTTTTAAATTATTGTAGTGCTTGCTTTAAATCCTCGATTAAATCTTCTACATCCTCTAGTCCAACAGAAATTCTTACAAGACCATCAGTTATCCCAAGCTCTGCTCTTCTTTCTGCTGGGATTGAAGCATGTGTCATCCTTGCCGGAACAGAGATTAAACTTTCTACAGCCCCTAAGCTTTCTGCTAGGGTGAAGAACTTGACTTTCTTTAAAAGCTTATCAGCGTTTTCTGCACTTCCAACATCAAAGCTAACCATGCCTCCAAAACCTAGTGCTTGCTTCTTGCTTATTTCATGATTTGGATGTGTGCTTAGACCTGGATAATATACCTTTGAAATGGCAGGATGTTCTTCTAAAAATGAGACAATTTGCTTTGTATTGCTTTCATGTTCCTCCATACGTATTCCAAGTGTTTTCATCCCTCTGATAAGAAGCCAAGAATCATTTGGTCCTAATACACCGCCTGTTGAATTTTGAACAAAATGAAGATCTTCTCCTAATTTTTCATCTTTAACGACTACCAATCCAGAGACGACATCACTATGTCCACCTAAATACTTTGTTGCACTATGAAGCACGATATCCGCCCCTAGTGTTAATGGTGTTTGCCAATATGGCGTAGAGAATGTATTATCTACAATCGTAAATAAGCCATTTTCTTTCGCAACATGAGAAGTTGCCTCGATGTCTGTTATTTTTAATAACGGATTGGTTGGGGTTTCGATATACAAAGCAACTGTATTTTCTTTTATTGCTTCTTTTATATTGATAATATCACTGGTATCAACAAAACTTGCCTCGATACCAAACTTATTTAATACCTTTGTCATTACTCGGAAAGTTCCACCATAAACATCGTCTGTTAATAATATATGGTCACCCTTTTTAAATAGCATCATGACCGCAGTAATAGCTGCCATACCGGAACTAAAAGCAAAACCTCTTGTTCCTTCTTCTAAATCCTTAATGAGTTCTTCTAATGCATGACGAGTTGGATTACCAGTTCTGGAATATTCAAATCCTTTATGGTTTCCAATACCGTCCTGTTTATAAGTACTCACTTGATAGATAGGAACATTTACTGCGCCAGTATGTGGATCACTTGGAACTCCACCATGTATTAATTTTGTTTTTCTTTTCATTTAAATTCCTCCCTCAAATATTTTTTTGCTTATATAACGATCACTAGAATCTGGAAAAACCACCACGATATTGCTACCACTTCTTGCTTTCTTCGCTACTTGAACAGCTGCATAAAGAGCTGCGCCTGAAGAACTACCGACAAGTAAACCTTCCTTTTCGGCAGCAAGCTTTACATAATGAAAAGCATCTGAATCTGAAACCGTATAGATTTGGTCAAAAAATTTTCGATCGATAAAATCTGGCAGAAATTCCATTCCAATTCCTTCTGTTTTATGGGGTCCACTTTGTCCACCGTTTAAAATAGAGCCTTCTGGTTCTACTATTACTGACTTAACAGCTGGATTTTGGTCTTTTAAATATCGAGCCGTTCCCATAAAGGTACCACCCGTTCCGGCTCCGGCGACAAATATATCGACTTGATGATTTAATTGCTCCCAAATTTCTGGCCCTAGCGTTTTATAATACGTATTTGGATTCACTTCATTTTCGAATTGTCCTGGGATATAAGAATTAGGAATTTCTTGATGCAATTCCTTTGCCTTTTCTATTGCACCACTCATTCCTAATGAGGTTGGTGTATGAATAATTTCTGCTCCCAATGCCTTCATAATTGCTTGTTTTTCCATACTAAATTTTTCTGGTACACAAACCATTACTTTTACTCCTGTATTTAAGGCTGCTAGTGCCAGCCCAATTCCTGTATTCCCTGCAGTAGGTTCAATAATCGTTCCACCTTTAGTTAGCTTTCCACTTTGTAATGCTTCTTGAATTAATTCATAGCCTAATCGATCTTTAATACTTCCACCAGGATTATAATATTCTAACTTCGCAAATAACCGAACACTTTTAGGTAATGGAAAATTTGTCAGTTCCACAATAGGTGTATGGCCAATTAATTGATGTACATTTTGATAAACATTCAAACTCTACACCCCCTATTTTATTCTTACCCTTTTTGTTGAAAATTTCGTGGTATCCATAAAATAATTACTTCTTATTATTCTTATTGGATTACTCGACTTTATAGAAAAAGAAAGGTGAAGGGTTTTTAACCCTCCGCCGCTTTTAGATTCTGCTAACGATTCCCATAACTAGATTTGCTGAATGTACAGCTGCCTTTTCTAAATACTGGTCAAAGGATAAGTGGGATTCTTTACCAGCAATATCAGATAAGGAACGAATAATAACAAATGGAATGTTATATTGATATGCTACTTGAGCAATAGCCGCTGCTTCCATTTCAACTGCTTGTAGTTGATCAAATTTTGATTTAATAAATGCTGCTTTTTCAGGTTGATTAATAAACGAATCACCTGTTGTAATCAAACCTGTTACTACAGCATGATTTCCAATTTCCTTGGCACTCTGTTCAGCTATATCAATTAACCTTTCATTTGCCTTAAAACTTGCAGGCATTTGTGGAACTTGCCCATATTCATAACCAAAAATTGTGGCATCAACATCATGATGGCGCACGTCGTTAGAAATAACTACATCTCCTACTTCTAATTCAGGATTTAGTCCCCCTGCTGATCCAGTATTAATAAGATAATCTGGTTTAAATGTCTGAAGGAGGATTGTTGTGCTCATTGCCGCATTTACTTTTCCTATACCTGATCGAAGTAGGATAACCTCTTTACCGTATAATTGCCCTTCAACAAATTGAAATCCAACGATTGTGTGTTCTTTCTTGTTTGTTATTCTTTCACGTAATAAAATTACTTCTTCTTCCATTGCCCCGATAATTGCGATTTTCAATTCATTTACCTCTTTCGTCTATTTTTTCCCCTTCCATAATCCAAACAAAATCATTCATCTTCTCGAAATGAGCAGAAAAGCCATTTTTCTCTAAGATTTCCGTTAGAAAAGGGATTGTTGTATAGTATTCTCTTTGTAAGTCTTCTGCTAAATGCTGCTGTCCCTTTTCGGTCGCTACCTTTATTGCTTCATCGTATGCTTCTTTCGTGACAAACATTGTATCAGCAAACACTATTTTACCACCTATAGGCAGGAAATTACTATACTGTTTAATCGCTTCCTCTTTTTCTTGATTGGTTAAGTGATGAAATGCATAAGTACTTACAAATGTATTTGGTATAAAATCTAACTTGAATTCGAGAAAATCTCCTTCTATTAGCTGTGCTCTTGCACCAATTTTCTCCTTTGCAATTTTTCGCATAGCAGCTGATGGTTCAATCGCTGTAACCTTAAATCCTTTTTTAATCAATTGAAGTGTTAGATTCCCAGTTCCCGGTCCAAATTCTACAACATGGCCAGTGGAACGCTTAGCAACATTGTTTAATATATGGTCATAATGACAAAATACTTCTTCATATTCGATATCATTAGTGAGGCTATCATCATAAGATTCAGCCCATTGTTCAAAGATTTCTAGGAACTCTTTTCCCATAACTTTGCACCCCTGTTGTTATAATATACAATTCCTATCAGTATACTATGCTTTAAAATATTTCTTGTTCTTAATTTATCATATCTTTCTTCCTGTTATCAACAAACTTAAAATAGTAAGTTAATTCCCTATTTTTTAATAACTCTCTTTTGCGTGTTTCATTATTTTATTATTCTTCCATCGTTTGCTTATGTTATGATATTTTTACTAGTAGTAGAAAGGGAGTTATACATGAATATTCAATTAGAATTAATCGAAGATAAAGTAGAATTTTTTGAAGGCGAGAGTTTGAAAACAATCGAGAAAAAAATAAATGAACAGATTGAAGTAAATAAATCCATTCTACTCTCAGTGCACTCAGTTTCTCATCAGGTTACTTTACTAGATAATGGGCGGCCTTATTATACAGCTGTTGTGCATTTCAAACTGAAAAAGAATTTTTAATACAAACCAAAAAAAGAACTGGAGAGTCTTTCCTCCAGTTTCACTCTTAACGAATATTTAAATCTTTTATTTCCTCTACTTTTGTCGGTTTCCAACCGCTTCCGTCAACCCATTCAATATACACTCTATATTTTTCAGATTGGTCTTTCGAAGAAACGGTCCCTATTGATTTTTGTGGATCTTTGTTGTTATTGCCAAGGAACCACACCGTCATATTATTACTATCTAATCCAGTCGCATAGGACAAGGCTTTTACTTGCTCCTTCCAATCCACACCTTCTGAATATGATGCAACATGCTCACCAGTTTGTGTTGTTCCTACTGGCTCCCAGGAAGAATTCTCTATTGTCTTGACTACATTGGAATCACTTCCCCCTTCTGTTACCATTTCTCCATTTTCCGATTCCGCTGCTTCTTCATCTACTTGTGTATCTTCCTCATTCGTTGCTTCGTCAGATTCAGTTGTTGAAGCTGTTTCGTCATTTGTTGCTTCCTGACCTGTATTCGTACCGCTCGATTGTTTTTTATCTGCATTATTTTCATCGTTCGTATGAAAAATAGAATAAGATACGAATCCGATTAATAAAATTACGGCGATAATTAACCCATTCAAAATAAGATTCGTTTTCTTTCTCTTGGATCTCTGTTGATATCTTGTGCTATTTTCATTATTTATTTCTTTACTCAAGGTGTTTCTCCTCCTATTGACTTCTTCCATTCTATCTATATAAGCACGGCTTCCCATTCAAATTCTTTTTCACTGTTCATATTTTAACATGTTAGTACGCTTTTAGAAAAGTAGGAACCCTATGTATTTTCCTTTATCGGTCCCTGAGCTTACTGCTTTTCATATATCCCCTTTACTACATCGGCAAAAAGTTGATTTACTCCCCCTTCATCTGAAAAGACATCTAAATTTACCGCTACTAAAGCATACTTAGGTTTATCAAATGGAAAGTAACCTGCAAACCATTTATTATGAAGCTGCTTACCATCCTGAAATACGCCTGTTTCCGCCGTTCCTGATTTACCCGCAACCGTGTAAGGAAGATCCTGAAACCATCTCCCGGTCCCTTTCTCTTTTCTAACAACTTCTCTTAATAGCTGTTGCAGTCTTGATGCAGTATAAGGAGATAAACTTTCCCCGTCTAGCTCTTGTTTATCAAAAGAGTAAAAGGTCGTTCCATTTTTGTATTGAATATCTGATACGATTTGTACACTTTCCTTCGTCCCTCCTCTAGCAATGGTAGCCATCATATTGGCAACAGCTAGTGGTGTAACTCGAACTTCATGTTGGCCGATACCTGTTAATGCAACAAAGTTTTTGTCCTGTTTTGCTTCCGCATTAAGAAACACTCTCCCCTTTTCTTCTCCACTAAACTGCTGAAAATCTGCTGAATGAAAAACACTTCCTTCCCAGCCAACTAAACTAGTTAAGGATAATTTCTCGGCATATTCTTCGATTAAGTTCTCATCTATGTCTTTTAATTCTTTTGCTAATGTTCCAAATGTATTGTTACAGCTAACAGCAAAACTTTCTGTAAAATTTAGCATCCCATGCTGATAATTTGGGTCTGGGTCACCGTTAATCTTTTTACTACAATTGAATTGCCTATTAGGGTCATCCAATTTGTTATCAATTGCGGCAGCTGCGATGACGGTTTTAAAAACAGATCCAACAATTTGCTGTTTCAGCATATAGTTATTTACTCCGTCTGTCTGATATGGATTTGTTTTATTTATCTTTGGTCTTGACACCATGGCTGCAACAGAATTATCCTCGAGATCCAACAGAACAAGTCCACCCTTCTTTATGCCTTGTTCATCCACTAATCTTTCAGCCATCTCTTGTAATTCCGTATCAATCGTAGTTCGAACATTGACAGGGTAAAAAGGATTCGCTGGTTCTACATATTTAACATTTAAGCCAAATAGCGGTCCTCCTTTTGCATCTACATGGTAAACAAGCTTTGATTCCCCATCTGGCAACAGAAATTCATCAAAACTTCTTTCCAATCCGGTTAAGCCAATTAATGTATTACTTGATAGTTCTCTATCTGGATAACGCTTTTGAAGTTCTTCGTAGTTTTGTCCAGTAATACCAAGCAATTGTTCAGCCATATTGTTATTGATATGAAATTTTTTCTCCGCAGCAAATACACCTGGTATTTTTAGCTTATTGATAGCAGACATTTGACTGCTTGTTAATTCTAAAGGTTCCTTACCTCCAAATACTACTGGATCTTCGGCATCTACTATACTTTTCTTTACATTGTATTCACTTGTCCCAATAATATCCGCTACTTTTTTGCTATCCCAATCCATTTTATTTAAAAATGGAAATAATATTAAAACCGCTTTTGTCTGATGTGTTAGAGCATCCCCATTTTTATCAAGAAAGGTTCCCCGACCATTGTCTAATTCCATTTCCTGAGATCTTTGCTTTACACTTGCTTCCACCAAATTAATATTATGCTTAGTAAAATGGGTTGTCTCTACTAACTGAACTTGTATTAACCGACCAAGCAAAACACAAAGGGCAAATAAAAAAACAATGCCAATGCCAACTATTCTTTTTCTCCACATAAAAAACACCTCATCAAGAGTGTTGACGAGGTGTCTCCTTTATAAACAAGTCATGATAACTTTTTATATTGTTACCAACTTATTTAAATCATACTTATTTAATTGTAACGATTTGTACATTCATTTCTCCACCTGGAGTTTGTACAATTACCTTGTCTCCAACTTTTTTTCCGAATAAGCTTTTGGCAATTGGAGAATCGTTAGAAATTTTCCCTTCAAACGGATCTGCCTCCGCACTACCAACGATGGTATATGTTTCTTCCTCTCCATCTGGAAGCTCGATAAAGGTTACAGAGCTTCCAAGAGAAACTGTGTCACGATCAAGTTCGTCTTCAGAGATTATCTTTGCATTACGAATCATATTTTCAATTGTCGTAATACGACCTTCGACAAATGCTTGCTCTTCTTTCGCTGAATCATACTCTGAGTTCTCAGATAAATCTCCGAAACTACGTGCAATTTTAATACGTTCTACTACTTCTTTACGTTTTACCGTTTTTAATTGCTCTAATTCCTGTTCTAATTTTTCTTTACCTGCTAATGTCATTGGAAATTCTTTTTCAATTGCCAAAATCTTCACTCCTTCAAGTATGGGATTAATAGAAAAAATAACATATATGCTCTTCTAAAAGCCCCTAATAAATTATGTATTAAAGATACTAGCACGACAACTTTGGATAGACGCGCTTTTTTTCTAATAGAATGAGTTTAATACGGATTGAGGAAAAAAGAAAGCATTTTCTACCAGATTAACCGTTCTGTTTAAACATTTTTTTACTGATTAGTGGTTTTTGTTGAAAATTGATTCCCTTTAATGAAGTTCACTTTGTTTCCTCCATTGCCTTCTAACACTCTATTCCTCTTCTTCCTGTTATCTTAACTTATTGGTACTTACATAATCATTATTGGGAAAAATGAAGCTGGGATCAAACTAAATAGTAAATCTATAAAGTCGGACTCTCTAAATGTTTTTGTCCCAGCCTAAATTTATCTAAGTACTTTTTAATGAATACTATCTATTGTTTCATAAAAGCGATTTTTGTTCAAGAATTGTTTGAATTTTTGTAACCATCAAGTCAATTGCTACATGATTATGGCCGCCTTCTGGAATGATAACATCTGCATATCTTTTCGTTGGTTCTATAAATTGATTATGCATCGGGCGAACTACATTTACATATTGTTCAATCACGGAGTCAATGGATCTTCCTCTTTCTTTGATATCTCTCATCAATCTTCTGATAATACGCAAATCAGCGTCTGTATCCACAAACAGCTTCATATCCATTAAATTTCTTAGACCTTCATCTTCTAAAATTAAAATACCTTCAACAATAATTACATCCTTTGGCTCAACTAGTATCGTTTCCTCTGAACGGGTATGCATGGCATAATTATATACAGGCTTTTCCACTGACTCATAATTTAATAATTTTTGAATGTGGCTTATTAATAACTCCGTATCAAATGCGAGAGGATGATCATAATTTGTTTTCAATCTCTCCTCAAAAGGTAAATGAGATTGATCTTTATAATAATAATCTTGTTCGAGCATCAAAATGGAATGTCCTTTAAAATGGTCAAATATAGCTTTTGTCACACTTGTTTTTCCAGAACCGGAGCCACCTGCGACACCTATTACTACTGGTTTCGGCTGCATGCTAATTAAAGCTCCTTTCGCATCATATTATTTGGATAAACAGGGTGATCCACCTTGAATTTAACAATCTGTAACGGATGTCTTGCTGCATCGATTTCGTTGCCATCTGCATCCCAAATTTTTTCAACAACCATTGTAAAATTATCGATTTCTGGACCGAAAAATTCGACTTCCTGCCCCTGTTTAAAGAAGTTTCTTTGTTGTAATGTTACCATTTTTGTATCTTCTTGATAATCCAGCACTAAACCAGCAAAGTCAAATGTAGTCTTTTTGCTATGATTTCCAAACATTTGCTCTTTATACCCTGGCTGTCCCTCAAAGAAAGCAGGTGCTGTCTCTCGATTTGCACATTTATCCAGTTCTTTTAGCCACTCCTCTTGAATGATAAAGTTGTCTGGATCAGCACAATAAGCATCAATAACTTTACGATATACACTAACAACTGTTGCTATATAATGAATAGATTTCATTCTACCTTCAATTTTCAAACTATCAATACCTAGTTCAATCATACGAGGAATCGATTCAACTAGTTTTAAGTCTTTCGGGCTCATTGCAAAAGGGGCATCCCCATCCGTAAATAAAGCCTGTTCTTCTTCTCCCTCTAGCTTGTATAAATCATAGTCCCAACGACAGGATTGACAGCAACCACCACGATTTGAATCTCTAGCAGTCATATGATTACTTAATGTACAACGGCCTGAATAAGCGATGCACATCGCACCATGGATAAAGGTTTCAATTTCAATATCTACTTTTTCTTTCATTTCTTTTATTTCATCAGCACTTGTTTCACGAGCAAGCACAACACGTTCTAATCCTTCTTCCTTCCAATATTGAACAGCCTTCCAATTTGAAAGAGATTGCTGTGTACTTAAATGGACCTCAATTTCCGGTGCTACTCGTCGACAAGTTTCAATGATTAAAGGATCGGCAACTATTATTCCGTGAACACCTGCTGCCTGTAAACCTAATAAGTAATCTTCCAATCCATCGATATTTTCGTTATGTGCAAAAATATTAGTTGTTACATATACTTTCGCCTGATATTTCTTCGCAAACTCCACTCCTTCTTTCATTTCTTCAAAAGTGAAGTTTCCAGCATTCGAACGAAGTCCATACTCTTGCCCACCAATAAATACAGCATCTGCCCCGTAAGCAACAGCGATCTTTAATTTTTCTAGATTACCAGCTGGTGCTAATAGTTCCGGTTTCTTTATAATTACTCTTTTTCCATCTCTTATTTCAGAAATAGGATCTTTAACTATAGTCATTTCCCTTCTCCTCCATTTTTTAGTAAACCGTTTCTTTAAAGAAAAATCCTGTATCTAATGGTCTATTAGGTGGTTGAATTTTTTCTATTTCAGCAAGTAAATTATCTTTTTCTTCGTCATATTGACCTGGATTATTTAAGTACATGGATATTGCTTTATGATAAAAACCAGTAACTGCAATAATATATGCTGAATCTTTTAGAAGACCATCAATTTTAAAAGAGTCAACGCCAGCTTCTATAAGGTCTTGAAGCTCATCAATAATACAAATATCATTTGGACTCATAATATGCGTACCATTTTCGTCCTGAAAAATAGGGTATTTATTTGCTCTTTCTTTATCATGAAGAAATAAATTCTTATCCGTTTTGCTCGCTTCCAATTCCACTTCTTTCCCTTGATATTGGAAATAGTGTTCTAGCAAAGTACGTTTTGATTGAAACATTGTTGCCATTCCATGAACCTGAATTTCTATTTCTACTTCTGCGTTCTCTTTTGTTTCAATAATAGCATCCATGCTAATTTCTCTCGCCAGAACTGCTCTTTTCGCTCCTTTTCGCCCCCAGTAATTACACGTATACCAGTTCGTTCCTGTCGTTTCTGTACTCCAGTGTAATTTCAAGCTTGGAGCTACTTCTCTAGCAATCATTAAAACAGCTGGATCTCCATAGATAACAGCATCTGCTTTCACATCATTTAAAAAACGAAGATATTCTGTTACATCCTCTATTTTATCATTATGAAAAATAGCATTTACAGCTACATAAACCTTTTTTCCTCTTTGGTGAGCTATTTCAATCGTCTTTTTTGTTGCCTCACGATCAAATTCACCAGCTAATCTCAAACCAAATTTTTGCTCACCAATCACAAATGCATCTGCTCCATTATCAATAAGTGGCTCAATATCATTTATGCTGGTTGGCGTTACTAGTAATTCCGGTTTTTTCATGATTATCCCCTCTTTTTACTAATTGCAATACCGTCTCCGACAGGCAAAATCGCTGTGTGGTATTCCTGATTTTCCATTAGCCATTGATTGTAATTTCTTATTTTACGTACTAATTGGCGAAGGTTTCTACTCTCTATCTCCCTTTCTGCAACTAAGCCATGAAATAGTATATTATCTGTATATACGATTCCGTCAGCTGATAAAAATTGGCTATATAGATTAAAAAACTTTTGATACTGTCCTTTTGCTGCATCAATGAAAATGGCATCAAACGGTCCATAATGTTCTACAGCGGAATCGAGTTCAAGGGCATCACCTTGCAATAAGATTATTTGTGATTCCTTTTTAAGCTTTTTTACATTTTCTTTCGCTACTAAATACCGGTGTTCGTCTCTTTCAATCGTTAATATTTGAGAAAACGGGAGTACCTCTGCCATTCTTAATGCGGAATAGCCAATTGCTGTACCAACCTCCAAGATTTTTTTAGGCTGTTGAATACGCAATAATTGTAATAATGCTTCTATTCCTACTAACTCCATGATTGGAACTTCATTTTGTCGAGCATACTCTTCTATTTCTCGCAATTGCTCATTTCTTTCTGGAATTAATTGTTCAATGTAATCCAGGATTTGTTTATTTTGCAAGGATGAGTCCCTCCTATTTTCCTTAAAGCCCTATCCTTTTTTGTCTTCTACCTAAAAATAGTTAGCTTCTGAATAAGAACCTAACAACTCATTAAATGTGTATGAAATTCGGGTAATTGACTAATATATACTCAAAAACACTTGTACTATTTTATCATAAAATATTGTTGAATGCTAATAAATCTTCGGTTATCAAAGGTAAACACCGTATAATTTTGACGAATTTTCGAACAATCTAGGATGGAAATCAAAATAGATTAAACTAGACAAAAAGACTGCAGCAATTTTTTTGCCTGCAGTCTCTTTTTTAATTATTCTCTGTAATATATTTAGCTTTCAATTCATTATGCTCATTAAGCGATTTAGAGAAGTATACTTTCCCATCTTTCGAAGCTAGAAAATATAAATAATCGGTTTCTTCCGGATGTAATGCAGCTTCCATGGAAATCGTTCCAGCATTCGCAATTGGGCCAGGCGGTAAGCCTACATTTTGATAGGTATTATATGGAGAATCTACCTCTAGGTCTTCATAAAGCACTCTATCCTTATGTTCACCTAATGCATAGAGGACAGTAGGATCTGTTTGCAGAGGCATGCCTTCTTCAATCCGGTTATAGAAGACACTTGCAATTTTTTTTCGATCCACATTTTTTGTAGCCTCTTCTTCTATTAAAGAGGACATTGTCAAGAATTGATGAACAGTTAAATCATCTCTTGCAATCTCCGTTTCATATGCATTTACGACACTTTCTGTTTTATCAAGCATGACAGAGATGATTGATTCTAGTGTTGGTTTTTCTTCATAATAAGAATATGTGGCGGGGAATAAATATCCCTCAAGTGGATACTTAATATTTTTCGCCCAAATTTCTG
The DNA here is from genome assembly GCF_052116745.1 of Niallia sp. Sow4_A1. Classification (NCBI taxonomy): domain Bacteria; kingdom Bacillati; phylum Bacillota; class Bacilli; order Caryophanales; family Bacillaceae; genus Niallia; species Niallia sp. Sow4_A1. The sequence continues at coordinate 81,844 of NZ_JBQKKM010000006.1, forward strand.
TTGTCAGAATATCAGGATACTGTGCCATTAACCCCTTGATAAATGTCTCATCATTTAATTGCTTCCAAATTTCTTCTTCTTTTTGATTTGTTTTCTCTGCAATAATAGCAGCTATTTCCTTGAGCTGTTTGCCTTCAGGTATTGTCATAGTAAAAACTGGCTCCTGCATAATCTTGCCTGTTTTTAAGCTTTCAATGATTTCCTGAATCGTCATGGAAGGATTCATGTGATACTCCCCTGCCATAAAATTCGACTCATTTTTAAATTTTACATAATATTTAAACACCTTCGCATTTTTTACGAGTCCATTATCTTCCAGCAATTGAGAAATAGTGCTTACACCAGAACCAATTGGAATATCAATAATAATTTCTTTATCACTGTCAGAACTAACAGGCTGAAGTGCTGATTTTATATAGAAATAACCAGAAGTCCCTACAACTGCTACAATTATAATCAATATAAGGGCAACGATCGCCACTATTCTTCTTACTAATTTCGCTTCTTGTTGTCTCTGATTTAAATTAGCTAAAAATAACTCTTTCTTACTCTTTGAAGCATTCTTTTCGTCTTTATTTTTAGTCAACCTTTTCCCTCCTTGACACACACCAATCAAACTTTTTTACATATCTCGACCTATTATACTATATTTTGCAAAGAAATTTGTAGCTTTTATCAAAATTTACCTGTCGATGGGAGGCTAACATAGCTGGATAGTAACTTAACATCAGATATTTTCCGATACTATGGCGTTTATTATGCTGATTTGAAATCGAAGGATTGCTCTATTTATTTACATAGACTGATAGTCAAAAATGTAACAATTTATTTAGAACAAAGCAAAAAAAGAGCCCTAAATGGACTCTTTTTAACCGTAAATTATTCTTCTTCTTGTTCTGCAAGGAATGTGTTAAGCATTTCTTCAACAAGATCCCATTCTTCTTCAGTTTCAATTGGAGAAAGCTCACCGTCTCCTGTTTCCTCGTTCGGAATGAAAGAAGATGCGTGGATATCGATTTCTTCATCGTCATCTCCTTCGCCCATAGGATAGTATAATACATATGATTTTCCGAATTCATCCGATTCAAATGTAAACAGAATCTCACATAATTGTTCATTACCTTGCTCGTCTACAACTGTAATTGTATTAGTTTCACCGTGTTCCATTATTTCCACCTCATTATTTTTGGCTGTCTAAATACCCTTGCAAGATCAAGGATGCAGCCATTTTATCAATAACTTTTTTGCGTTTTTTCCTACTAACATCTGCTTCTAAAAGGATTCTCTCAGCAGCCATTGTTGTTAGTCGTTCATCCCAAAAAATAACTGGCAATTCAAATCGCTCTTCTAAAAGCTTACCGTACAATTGGCTAGCTTCACCACGAAAGCCTATACTACCATTCATATTTTTGGGAAGTCCAACCACTATTTTACCTACATCATACTCAACAATCAAGGATCCAATGCGTTCTAGACCAAATCGTTCTTTTTCTTCATCGATTTGAATCGTTTCAATTCCTTGTGCTGTCCATCCTAAAGCATCACTAACAGCTACTCCAACTGTTTTTGAGCCAACATCCAAGCCCATTACTCGCATATGTTTATTCCTCTCGTTGCTGTTTTAAATAAAACTTCACAAGTTCCTCAATGATTTCATCACGCTCTAATTTTCTGATGATATTCCGCGCATCCATATGGCGGGGAATATAAGCAGGATCCCCGGAAAGCAGATAACCAACTATTTGATTAATCGGATTATACCCTTTTTCTTGAAGTGCTTCATATACTTGATAAAGTACTTCTTTTACATCATGTTCATATGGTTCTTCTGGAAAGTTGAATCTCATTGTTTTATCGAATGAGCTCATTTTGAAACACCCCATTTCCTTTTCGAACAATTTCTGTTAAGAGTTATCTACATTTTACACTACTTGTCCCTAATATCAAACGGATTTCACATAATCTTCTACAAAATCTAGGGCATCCTTTAATTTAGATGGATCCTTCCCGCCTGCTTGAGCCATATCTGGACGACCGCCACCGCCGCCGCCGCAAATAGAAGCCACTTCTTTAACAATCTTCCCTGCATGATAGCCTTTATCCATTAAATCTTTCGTAACACCAGCGATGATATTTACTTTTCCTTCATTAGCACTTCCAAGAACTAATACAACAGAGCCAATTTTTTGTTTTAATTCATCTGCCATTGTACGTAAATTATTCATATCAACATTTGGTATTGATGCTGCTAACACCGGCACCCCATTTACCATTTTTACTTTTTCTACAAGATTTCCTGCTTCTATATTACTTAGTTTTGCAGCAAGCGATTCATTTTCACGTTGTAACTGCTTTACTTCAGTAAGAAGACTTTCAATTCGTGTAGCAACATCCTTTGGACTTGTTTTTAATTTATTTGCAGCATCTTTTAATAAATGAATTTGATCTGTTAATTGTTGATATGCTGCTTGTCCAGTTACTGCTTCTATACGTCTAGTTCCTGCACCGATTCCTGCTTCTGATACAATTTTAAATAAACCGATTGCTGAAGTATTGTCTACATGACAGCCACCACATAGTTCTAAGCTATATGAGCCCACTTGAACAACACGGACGATTTTACCATATTTTTCACCAAATAGAGCCATCGCACCCATCGCTTTTGCTTCATCAATATTTTTATAATCAATTTGTACCGCGATGCTTTCCCAAATTTTTTCGTTAACGATTTTTTCTATTTCATCTAATTCCTCAGCTGTAATTTGTCCAAAATGAGAGAAATCAAAACGTAAACGATCTGGTTGTACAAGGGAACCTGCTTGATTGACATGTGTTCCTAAAACATCCTTTAGTGCCTGATGCAATAAATGAGTAGCTGTATGGTTTTTAACAATTTTGGAACGATTTTGGCGATCTACCGTAGCCTTTAATTCATCTTTAACCATAATGGCTCCTGATTCAATCGTTCCTCTATGCAAGTTTTGACCATTAGGTGCTTTTTGAACATCTTCTACCCGTATGGTTACATGTGTTGATTTCACAATTCCCTTGTCAGCAATTTGACCGCCGCTCTCAGCATAGAATGGAGTCTTATCTAAAATAAATTGAATTTCGTCACCAGCTTCTGCTGACTCCACTTCTTCTCCATCCTTTAATAAGGCAACTATTTTTGCTTCTGTTTCCCACTGTTCGTAGCCAACAAATTGACTTTCTACCTTGATATTCCCTAAAACACCACTTTGAACTTGCATACTGTCTACTTCTTGACGAGCTTTTCTTGCGCGATCACGCTGACTTTCCATTTCCCTTTCAAAACCTTCATGATCAATGCCAAGACCTTGTTCTTCCGCATATTCCTCTGTTAGTTCAACTGGGAAACCATAGGTATCATATAAGCGGAAAATATCTTCTCCTGCTATTACGCCCTTTTCCTTTGCTTTCTCCATTACTTCAGAAAGGATTGCAAGACCTTCATTTAATGTTTCATGGAAACGTTCTTCTTCACTTTTCATTACTTTTTGAATGAACGGTGTTTTTTCCTTTACAGTTGGATAATAATCAACCATGATTTCTGCAACCACTTGAACTAATTCAAACATAAATGGACGATTAATGTTAATTTTCTTTGCATAACGTACTGCTCTACGCAATAATCTTCTTAAAACATAGCCTCTTCCTTCATTTGATGGAAGTGCTCCGTCTCCAATCGCAAAAGCAACCGTACGTATATGGTCTGCGATTACTTTAAATGCTTCATCACTTGAAGCATTCTCTCCATACTTAGCGTTTGCCAATTGTTCTGTAGCTTGTATAATTGGCATAAATAAATCTGTATCGAAGTTTGTAGGAACATTTTGAACAACAGATGCCATACGCTCCAAGCCCATTCCAGTATCTATATTCTTCTTTGGAAGTGGAGTATAAGTGCCATCTGGATTATGGTTAAATTCAGAGAACACAAGATTCCAAACCTCTAGATAACGGTCATTCTCTCCACCTGGGTATAATTCTGGATCATTAATATCGTCGCCATATTCAGGACCACGATCATAGAAAATTTCTGTATTAGGGCCACTTGGACCTTCTCCAATATCCCAGAAATTCCCTTCTAAACGAATAATTCGGTTTTCTGGTACACCAATCTTATCTCTCCATAAGAGATATGCTTCTTCATCTTCGGGATGAATGGTTACAGATAATTTTTCTTTGTCAAAGCCAATCCACTTCTCATCAGTCAAAAACTCCCAAGCCCATTCAATCGCTTCTTCTTTAAAATAATCACCAATCGAAAAATTACCTAGCATTTCAAAGAATGTATGATGACGAGCTGTTTTCCCTACGTTTTCAATATCATTTGTTCGGATAGACTTTTGTGCATTTGTTATTCTTGGATTTTCTGGAATTACCCGACCATCAAAATATTTTTTCAATGTAGCAACTCCACTATTAATCCATAATAAAGATGGATCTTCATGGGGAACTAAAGACGCGCTTGGTTCAATTGCATGTCCTTTGCTTTGGAAAAATTCCAAAAATTTACTTCTGATTTCTGCACCAGTTAAATTCTTCATCACATTTCCTCCTATTTCTCTGTATGTATTTTTTTGCAAATATAGAGTTTAACCTTTTTTCGGCATAAAAAAAACTTCCATCCCTGGACAGGGACGAAAGTATTGCTCGCGGTACCACCCTGATTATGGATAAAAGTATACGAAGATACTATAAATATATTATCCATCTCTCAATTGTCCTTAACGCGGAACACGGCAGGGATTAGCTGCATTCAAGAACTAGCTTTCAATTATCCTTCACTGAGAACTCCTTTCAGCCAAAGGGAATTCCTCTCTTTACAAGTGGTCTATAATCTACTTTTTTCTTTCATCATTTTATCCATATATGCTTCATTCGAATTATACTGATTATTAGGCAGTATTGTCAATATCGGTCTATTTATATACGTTTTATTTCCGCCTCTTTTTTCCCAAAGTGTTTTCTCATATGGATAATTGCTACTTTAGCTATAGATAATAGCGGAACAGCAACAATCATGCCAATCAATCCTCCTATTTCCTCCCCTAAAAGAAGAGCAAACATAATAAATAGTGGATGCATATGGGTGCTTTTTCCCACAATGTAAGGGGATAAAATATTTCCTTCAAGAAACTGCAGAATAATAATGATGATGACCACAATAATCAGCATTTTAACCGAAACAGTACTTGCTACAATTAAAGCAGGTATCGCACCAATAATAGGTCCAAAATACGGAATAACATTTGTCACTCCTACAATGATTCCTAGTACTAGTGCAAACTTCATATGAAAAAACCAAAATAGTACCATGGAAATGACACCAATAATTGTACAAACTAATAATTGTCCTCTTATATAGCTACCTAATGATTCGTTGACATCCTCCAAAAAGACATGAGCACTATTGCGCCATTTTTTGGGGATTAATCCATTAAAAGCTTTTCTTACCGCATCAATATCTTTAAGCATGTAAAAAGAGATAAATGGAATAAGCATAATGACAATCGAATAATTGATCATTGCCATCGCCCCATTAATTACCTTATTCACAAGGGATTCCATCTTTGTTTCAAATATGCTGATTCCTCGGTCAACTCTTTCCTGAATATTAAATGGCCAAGATTCCATTTTATCTTGAATCGAGTCAATGAGATCTTTATATTGTTCTGCAAGCTTGGGAGCACTTTCTGTCAGTTCTTCCAGCTGCTGTATAAGAATGGGGATTCCTTTATACAAGGCATATCCAATTCCACCGAAAAAAAGCATATAGATAAGTGCAACAGATAATCCTCTATGTAAACCTTTTTTATGAAGTATCTCTACAATAGGATGCAATAAATAGGTAATAAATGCTCCAATGATAAAAGGAGTAATTACTTTTGTGATAAGACTTAAAATGGGTAACCATAATGGTGATAATTTTATGAACACAAATAACACAATAAAAAGCAATAATGTAAATCCTAATCGGTAATACCATTTTATTCTTATGTCCATTTCCTTGCCTCCCTCCTAAACTATTGTGAGAGATAGAAGGAATTTTTATACACTTTCTAATCCATATCCTTCCGTTCAATAAAAAAGACTGTAGATTTTCGAACAACTCTACAGTCTTCCTCCTATACATTAGAACATTTTCATTACTTTTTTTTGCATTCTTTTTACTTGCTTCTGACTTAGCATATTATTTTTTTGCATATAGCTTATCGCTGCTACTCCAGCGCCAATAGCTAGAGCTGTGTTTATCGCTTTACCCATTTTACTATGCACCCCTTTTAATAGAAGAGAGCGCCAATCCTAAATTTGAGAAGAACCTAGCTTAATCGACGCTCTTCTTCTTCAAATAGATCGTCTAAAGAACTTAAACTACCATCTTCTTCAACTTGATGTGTATGAATAATCCCTTTTGTTAGCGATAATTCAATAAAGCAATTCCAGCAGTAGTATTGATTGATTCCAATTTTTCCAATATCTTTGCTCTGGCAATTTGGACATTTGAGCATAGGAAAACACCTCATTATATTCGTTTCATGAAATTCCGAAACACAGGAATTTCCAGGTAAGCATTCCCATTATGCTCAAAACAGCATCCATTTATACCAGAATTTCTTAGGAGTTGGCGATTATTTCATGGAAATTTAGAATCGTTCTGGAATATTCGAAGAAGAATAACATTACTATTTTTCGCTTACGAGTTAAAAACATGTAGGGCAAACTTTGGCAAAAAAAAATCCCCTAAAGAGGGAATTTCATTTTACCGCATTATACTTCCATAAAGTCATATGGAGTTATATTATCCATGCCGATCATTGGGTCAATCTCATTGATTTTGCCTTCGTACAATAAATCAAAAGAATTCTCTGTGGACAGCTCTGCCTTTTCATCTGGTTTGTAGACATCTGCAAACATTTCTTTGATTTTTTCTTTTAAGGTCGTTTGACGATTTAATTCGTCATTTCTGCTGACGCCTAGTTCCATCGCTTCTATTTCACCGCAAAGAATTAAGAATTGTTTACTTCTTGTGATGCCCGTATAAATGAGATTTCGTCTTAACATCCGATAATAGCTTTTAACTATTGGCATAATGACGATTGGAAACTCGCTTCCTTGTGATTTATGGACAGAACAACAGTAAGCAAGCGTTATTTGATTCAAATCCTGTCTCGTATACGTCGCTTCTATGCCATCAAAAGAGACAATAACCATATCTTGTTTTTCTGTATTTTCCTTCGCATAAAAAATCGATACAATTTCCCCCATATCACCATTAAAAACATTGCTTTCTGGTTGATTGACAAGCTGAAGTACTTTATCACCAATTCGGTATGTAACCTCTCCAAATTTCAGCTCTTTCCTGGTGCCATCAGGATTAGGATTTAATATCTCCTGTAATATGGCATTCAATCGATCGATCCCCGCTGGTCCTCTATACATCGGAGCCAATACTTGTATATCCATAGGGGCAAACCCTTTATTTTTGGCATTTAGAACAATTTTTTCAATCGCTTGCGGAATCTGATTGGAAGAGCATTTTATAAAGGAGCGATCTCCCTGTGGTGTAAGTAAATTGGCTGGCAGCTGTCCTTTTTTCATTTCATGAGCCAGTTCGATAATCGAAGAGCCTTCTGCTTGGCGATAGATATCTTTCAATTTAACAGTTGGGATGCAAGCTGAATCAAGTAAATCCTTTAGTACTTGTCCAGGCCCTACGGATGGAAGCTGGTCTTCATCCCCTACTATTATCACTTGAATATGTTCTGGTAAAGCTTTAAATAATTGATGAGCTAACCATATATCAACCATCGACGTTTCATCCACAATGAGAATCTTTCCCTCAAGAGGATGGTCCTCATCTCGCTCAAATGTACCTGTACCATTCCACCCTAATAAGCGATGAATGGTAACTGCCGGTAAACCTGTAGACTCTGCCATCCGCTTTGCTGCTCTACCGGTAGGTGCAGCAAGAATAAAAGGATAAGGCTCATCATTTTTATAATCTTTCGGATCCAAAGAACAGCCATGCAATTCTCCATACAATTCAACAATTCCTTTTATTACTGTCGTTTTTCCTGTACCAGGACCCCCTGTTAATATAAGCATCGGAGACATCAACGCCGTTTGAATTGCTTCTCGTTGGGATGGGGCATACTGGACACCAATACGATCCTCCAAATTTCCTAATGCTAGAAGAAATTCCGACTCTGGAAATTGGTCTTTGTACTCCGACTGTTCCATTACTCGCTTAATATTTCTTACAAGTCCTTTTTCTGAGAAAAATAAGGAAGGCAAATATATTTTCTTATTTTCGACTATAATTTTCCCTTCTTCTTCCAACTGGATAATTTGATCTGCTATTTGCGAAAATTCAATCTCCTCTTTTTGATTTTCTTCCAGTAGTGTTTTCACTTTTTCTAGCAAATGTTCAGCATGAAGGTAAACATGTCCCTCTTGATTACTGCTTAACTCTAAAATATATAAACACCCTGCTTTTAATCGGTCAGGGTGATTTCCTATAATCCCTATTTGTGCCCCTAAATCATCCGCTTTACCAAATCCTATCCCTTCTATATCTTCCACCAATTTATAAGGATTGGTCTGCACAGTTTCTATTGTATTTTCTTTATATACTTGATAAATTTTCATTGATAATTGTGGACCAAATCCAAATTGATTGAGCGAAACCATTGCTTGTTCTAAGCCCTGGTTTTTCATTAGCGTATCATATAATACCTTTGCCTTATCTGGAGCAAGTTTAGGCACCGTATCCAAAATGGACGGCTGATTCATAATTTTAGAAATTGCTTCTTCTCCCAATGTTTCTACAATATTTTCAGCAGTTTTTTCCCCAATCCCCTTAAACAGATTGCTGGATAAATATGCGATGATTCCTTGCTTTGTCTGTGGCATCTCTTTTCGAAAGGAAGTTGCTTGCAGCTGTAGCCCAAATCTTGGATGCTCTTTAAAATCACCATAGAATGTATAAGTTTCTTCCTCATTCATCTTTGGCAAATAGCCTGTAATAACTGCTTCTTTATCATCGTAATCATGATTGGTTTCGTCTACTCTTATTCTTATAACAGAATAGAGATTTTGTTCATTATGAAAAATAGTAACAAGGTGACGTCCCTTTATGTACTTTTTTTCTTTTTCAAAAAGATCCAAAGAATTTTGCTCGTTCAACTGTCATCCCCCTTTCACTTTTTACTTTGAAAATTATTTTCCTTCTATTATTTGCTTCCCATAGCCAGCAAGAAGATGATCTGGCTGAATTTCTAGAGCCTTATCAAACATTTCTTTTGCTTTCTCTGACTCTTCTTTAAAACCATATGCAACCCCTAAATTATAGTATGCATCAGCGTGAGTAGCATCTAATGAAATACATGCTTGAAATTGCGTGATTGCCTCATCGATATATTCACTTTGTGCTAGGCAAAGACCTAATTGGAAATAAGCCTCAGCATCTTGATTATTTAATTCAACTGCACGTTGAAAATAAGGAATAGCAAGCTTCCCCTTTTCTAAACCAACATATGTTAATCCTAGCATAAAGAAATTATCACTTGTTTCTAATCCCTTTGCTAGTGCTTGTTCAAACATTGTTTTAGCAGATTCCAAATCTTCTTTCTCATAGTAAACTGCGCCTGCACTATAATAAGCTGCAGCAGTAGTATCATCTATTTCAATCGCCTTTTGATAAAAGGACAATGCTCTTGTGTCATCTCCTAAAGCTGATAAGACATTTCCAAAATTCACATAAGAAACAGCATTTTGGGGATTTTTCTCTATTTCGTCCATAAAAAACTTTGCTGCTTCCTCCCATTTTCCCTCTTGCATATATTGTATTCCTAATTGACTATTATCCATCTTAAACACTCCATTTCTTATTGGTAGTATAGCATATTTTTAAATAAAATTCGGTTAAACAACAGCCAAAAGAAACTAGCAAATATCCTTAAAGCAGTGGATATTGCTAGCTTCCTTTGACTTTTCTAAAATAACTGCCGACTAACTATTATTAGCCGACACCTATTATTACCCAACATATGTTAATCTTTCACTATCTCGGAACACTTTATCAATCGTTCCGCCACCTAAGCATTCTTCTCCTTGATAGAATACGACTGCTTGTCCTGGAGTTACAGCACGAATTGGTTCATGGAAAATAACTTTCACTGTTTTTTCATCGATAACCTCAACCGTCACTTTATTGTCTGGCTGACGGTAACGGAATTTAGCTGTACATTCAAAAGATGTACCAATTCTATCGTTCGATACCCAGCTAACATTCGTTGCAATAATGCTGTCAGAATAAAGTAATTCATGATGGAATCCTTGTCCAACATATAGGACATTTCGTTGTAAATCCTTGCCGATTACAAACCAAGGATCTCCACTTCCACCAATGCCTAAACCATGTCTTTGCCCAATTGTATAATACATAAGTCCATCATGGCGGCCAACTATTTCTCCATCCATTGTTTCCATATTCCCTTTTTGAGCAGGAAGATATCCACTTAAGAATTCTTTAAAATTACGTTCTCCGATAAAACAAATACCTGTACTGTCTTTTTTCGTAGCAGTTGCAAGATTTGCTTTAGCAGCAAGTTCGCGAACCTTTGATTTTTCCATTCCACCAATAGGAAACATTACTTTGCTTAATTGTTCTTCTGTTAATTGATTTAAAAAGTACGTTTGGTCTTTATTATCATCTTTCCCTCTAAGCATGCGCACTTGTCCATCTTCTCTAACAACTTGTGCGTAATGTCCTGTTGCTAAATAATCTGCCCCAAGACTCATCGCATGCTCTAAGAAAGCTTTAAACTTAATTTCTTTATTACACATAACATCAGGGTTAGGCGTTCTACCTGCTTTATACTCTTCTAGGAAATAAGTAAATACTTTATCCCAGTATTGTTTTTCAAAGTTTACTGCATAATAAGGAATTCCTAGTTGATTGCAGACGCGGATAACATCTTCGTAATCTTCTGTAGCTGTACAGACACCAAATTCATCTGTATCATCCCAGTTTTTCATGAAAATTCCGATTACATCATATCCTTGTTCTTTTAAAAGAAGTGCTGCAACAGACGAGTCAACTCCACCGGACATCCCTACTACAACACGTGTATCTTTTGGTGCTTTTTCCATTTCTATTTCCCCTTCAGCCCTTCCCTTTTCATGGAAGGGAAGGTTATTATTTTGTCAGACGGTTAATGATTTTAACTAACTCATGACCGACCTTTTTTATTTGTTGTTCTGTATTATTTAAACCAAAGCTAAATCGAATCGAATTTTTTGTTCTTTCCGATTCTTTTCCAAACATACTCACTAAAACATGGGATGGTTCAATTGATCCAGCCGTACATGCTGAACCACTAGAGGCAGCAACACCAGCTAAGTCTAGATTAACTAACATCGCTTCAACATTTGTACCAGGAAAGCTTAAGTTTAAAACATGTGGTAGGGTATTATCAACTAATCCGTTTTGCTCAAACGAAATATTATTTTCCTTTAAGATTTCAATCAGCATTTCCTTATATTTTTTATATTGCTCTCTCTTCTGTACTCTATCCTGTTCAGCAATTTCTACCGCAAGCTGAAATCCAGCTACAGAAGGTACATTTTCTGTCCCAGCTCTTCTTTTTTTCTCTTGCTCTCCACCAAATAGTTGGGGATTAAGCTTTATACCGTTTCTTACATATAAAAACCCTATTCCTTTAGGTCCGTTAATCTTATGAGAAGATACAGATAAAAGATCGATATGCTGTTCTTTCACATCAATTTCTTCTAAACTATAGGCTTGTACAGCATCTGTATGCAATACAGCTGGATGATCTTTTAACATTAAACCAATTTCCTTAATTGGCTGAATGGAGCCTACTTCATTATTGCCATACATAATAGTAACAAGAATGGTATCTTCTCTTAATACCTTTTGAAATTCATTTAAATCAATTACTCCATTTTCGTTTACAGGAAGATAAGTAATTTCATAGCCTTTTTTCTCTAATTCCTGGCAGGCATGCAATACAGCGTGATGCTCGATTTCTGTCGTAATAATATGTTTCCCTGTAGCTTCTTTGCTCTCTGCAATTCCAAAGATTGCGTAATTATCAGCCTCTGTGCCACCACTTGTGAAAATAATTTCATTTTCATGTGCACCAATGCTAGAAGCAATTACTGCTCTTGCATTATCTAAAATATTTCGCGCCTGTCTTCCATAAGAGTGAATACTAGAGGGATTTCCAAATTGGTCTTTCATGATTTCATACATTCTGTCAATTACTTTTGGATGCATGGGCGAAGTCGCCGCATGATCCACATAAATATGTTCCAAGTTATTCACCTTCATTTAGTTAGTTATCTTTTGTAATCACTATTTACACATATTTTGTTGTTTTTACAGGTTCATGTAAAAACCAGTCCGTGCCATACGTTTCAAATACTATCGAAATAAAATAATTTCAAAAAATTTTTATATATAAAACATATAACCATCCGTACTGCCATCTTCTTTGTGATTAGCGAGGTCTTCAATTGTTGTTGAATCCAGCACATCCTTTACCGCATCTCTGATTTTCATCCATAATGCTTTTTTGGCTGGTTCCTCATCTTCAATTCCTTCTACTGGGCTAATAGGTCCTTCTAATATGCGGATAATATCTCCAGCTGTTATTTTATTTGGATCATCTCCTAAAACATAGCCGCCATAAGCTCCCCGAATACTGCGTACATATCCTGCGTTACGCAATGGTGCAACTAATTGCTCCAAATAATGTTCCGAAAGATTATTTGCTTGTGCAATGGACTTTAAAGAAATCGGTCCTTCTCCATGTTTCTTTGCTAATTCCATCATAATCGTTAATCCATATCTTCCTTTAGTCGATATCTTCATTATTTTGCCTCCCGCTCCATTTTCGGTTGTTTAATGTTTTTCCCTGTTCTCACGTTTCGATTCAATATATAGGCCGTCCATTTTGTACACTGTGGAATACTCCACCCGGCAATTCTCCCTATTAAGATAGCATAAATAATGGTTCCCCATGAAACCGGTCCACCTAAGATCCATCCTATTATTAAAACCATGGCTTCCATAAATAATCTAGTCTTCGCAATGCTTCCACCAAATTTTTCAGACAAGACAATCATTAAACTATCTCTTGGGCCTGCCCCAAGTTTTGCAGAGATATAGATTCCCATTCCATATCCCATTATGATTAATCCTATTAAAAACATGATCCATCTGTTAAATAGTGCCGATGGAGTAATCATAATAGGAAGAAGCAAAAAGAAATCAATAAATATTCCTACTAGCACCATATTTAATAGTGCTCCAAATGGCGGGAACTTTTTAGAAAGAATGGCTGCAATTAATAATATAAAAAATCCGACTATAATTGCCCAGCTACCAATAGTTAAGCCAAATTGAATATGCAATCCAATATTTAAAATGTCCCAAGGGGCTGATCCTAAATTTGCTGTAATAACTAAAACAATACCTAATGACATAATCAAAAGCCCTAAAATAAAAATGATTAGTCTTTCAACTGGTTTATCCTGGCTTATTAAAGATTTCATTTGCTGCCCCTTTTACTTTTCCTATATTATGTGTTTCTATCTGTCTAATTACCATTAAGCATTATAGCATATTTACTAATGAATTGTTGAGAAGAAAACCTAGTCTCCGTTCAATATCCAGTATAATTATTTTATTTCCTATCTATTCAATAGGGTATCATATTTTTTCCGTTTCTATCTAATCAGCGGATTATTGTATTTCTATTTAACCTGCTTTACTATTATTTTTAGTTATGGCATCTACTCATCCATGGAAAAAGAAAGAATTTCTTCTCTGAAAAAGAAGAAATTCTTAACGGTTATTGTTTTTCTTCCATTATCCTAATTGCTGATAAAACCATAATTTTTATTCCATGAAGCAAGCTATTTAACTGAAAATGCATGTCTGGATGATGGAGACCTGGCTCTAAATCAGTTCCTAAGCCAATCATTGTTGTTTGAAGATGGCTATTTGCTTTCGAATAATAATGAAAATCTTCCCCACCAGGTGTCACCGGTGGTTTAACTAACCCTTTCTCGCCAAGGATCTCTTTAATGCTCTTAGCTACTATCCCTTCCATCCATTTATTAGGGTTTGCTGCAGGCATTTCTGATAATAATTCTAATTCCACCTTTGCACCATTTACTTCTCCAGCTAATCTTATTTGGCTTTCTAGTTTAGCAATAAGTTCTTCCATTGCCTCATTTGTTTGTGCTCGAACATCTAGTCCAAACTCCGCATAATCTGGAATAATATTAAAATTCTTTCCTCCCGCTTGAGCAAATGTTAATTTTGCCGATGCCGGAATAACCGGATTTAACGGGATGGAACGAATAGCTAAATTAATTGCTGTTAGGCTATCAATCACATTTATTCCTAAATGAGGTCTTGCTGCATGTGCCTGCATTCCATAAATTTTCCCTATAATGCTTGCTGCTGCTCCATGATAAATAGCTGGAGAGCATTCGCCAAATCTCATTTCCTGAATTGGTCGTACATGTAGCCCTAATAAATAATCCACATCTTCTAAAAGTCCTTTATTGATAAAAGAAATCGCGCCACCACCAGTCTCTTCTGCTGGCTGAAAAAAGCATTTAATGCTAGCTGTTGATTCTACGCCTAATGCCTTTAAACACTTTAATGTAAAAATTAAAATAGTCGTGTGTGCATCATGACCACAGGAATGATTTGCTTTCCATTCTCCGTTCACTTGCTGCCATAAAGCATCCATATCTGCGCGAAGACCTATGACAGGTCCGTTTCCATCCCCAAAAGAACCTACTATTCCTGTCTGATCATCAAATATTTCATAAGGAATCGATAGCTTCTCTAATTCACCCTTTATAAATTTTGTGGTTTCTATTTCTTCCCAACTTATTTCAGCATTTTCATGAAGATAGTGATACATTCCCAATATATTCTCTCTTTGTTGGTCTACCCAATGGTCTATTTCTTCCCGCATTTTCACCCTCCTATTGTTATTCCACTACACAATTATTATTGATTCCTTAATTATGAAAGTTTTTTTGTTAAACAGAGCTAACAATATAATAGTTCACTAACTTATTTGTTGTTTGAAATGATTTCACCTTATACCCCTTTTTAAACAGAAGCATAAATGCATCTCTTAGTATGAAACGCCACTTTTCTGCTATCATAAAGTTTCTTTCTTTTATCATATGTATATTGTTTGGAACAGGAATCTTATAATAATCAACTTGTTCAGAAATTGTTTCTAACGAGGAGGGGCTAGGTATATCTTCAACCATCTTCCATGAAACACAAGATTGAATTTGCTCTTCTAGTGGAACATAATCAACAGAACTTTTTTTAAGATCCCATTCTAATACAAATCTGTCAGAAGGTAAGCCACCATTTAATTCATCATTCATTATTCCGTAATGATTAGGATAATAGGTTTTTACTATCCCGCCAAGTTTTGCAATATTAAGATAGGCATTCCTTGATTCTAATGGATCAAAAGTCCATATGATTTTTTTGTATCCCTGTCTTAATGCTAGTTCTTTTTGCTTTACTTTCATCTTATAGCCTAATCCACCATCTCGAATTTGTTGCTTAACAGCCATCATATGTGACACTAGATAGGCTTCATTTTGATAAAATCCAGGAAACCCATAACAAAAGCCAACTAATTCTTCCTTCAAAAACACTCCAATGATGATTCCGCCGTTATGAAGAGAAGCGACTAAAAATGGATAAGGCGTTGTATTCTTTTTGTTCCAAATGTCATCTTGAAATTCTACGACCTTTTGTATGTCTTTTTTATCGGTGACCTCTCTTATTATATAGGGATGCATCCATCATTTCCCTCCCAATCTCTCATACGGTTTTACTTTCATAAACTTTCGTAGTTAACAAGTATTTATTAATGACTTCCTTATTCAACTTAAAACCAATACCATCACCAGTCGGAACATCAATCTCTCCTGGCCTAGACAAAGTAACCTCTGGAAAAATAATATCTTCTTTCCAATATCGATTAGATGCAGATGTGTCTCCAGCGATTGTGAAAGAAGGTAGGGTTGTAATGGCAATATTGTGGGCTCTTCCAATTCCACCTTCCAGCATCCCTCCACACCAAACTGGAATGCTATGTTTTTCACATAAATCATGTATTTTTTTGGCTTCTGTCAGTCCCCCAACGCGACCAATTTTAATGTTAATAATTCTACAGCTTCCTAGTTCAATCGCTTTGCGTGCATCTTCTACCGAATGAATACTTTCATCTAAACATATAGGGGTTGCAAGCTCACTCTGTAATATCGAATGATCAATAATATCATCATAGGCTAACGGCTGTTCAATCATCATTAATTTAAGTGGATCCATTTCTTTCAGTCGCTCAATATCTGCTAGCGTATATGCAGAGTTAGCATCAGCCATTAAAGGAATATCGTAGCCAAATGTTTCCCGAATTTTAGTCAATGGCTCTAAGTCATATCCTGGCTTAATTTTTACTTTGATCTTTTTATAGCCTTCCGATAGGAATCGATCCACTTTTGATAGGAGCTTGTCTGTCGTCTCTTCGATACCTATACTTACTCCTACAGCAATGGATGAGCTTACTCCACCCAGTGCTTTTGAAAGAGAAATCCCCTTTTTCTTACTATATAAATCCCACACAGCTCCTTCTAATGCTGCTTTTGCCATATTATTTCGTCTAATAGGCGCAAATCTTTTAGTAACATCATCTGGATGATTAATTTCCTCATTTAACAATAGTGGAATTAGAAATGCATCTAGCATATAGGATACAGTTCCTGTTGTTTCTTCACTATAGGTTGGATCTGGCAAAGCAACAGACTCCCCATACCCAATGTGCTCGCCACTAAATATTTTTATAATGAGAAAGTCCTTCTCTAAGAGTTTCCCAAAGCTTGTCTCAAAGGGACTCACCAATGGCATTTTTACATGTTGAACTTCTATTTTATCGATTTTCACCTTTTCACGTCCTTCTCTTCTATTCTCTTTCTTCTATTTTAATAGTTATTTGAATTTTGTGTACACTTTTTCATTCGATTTTCGAAATTTTTTCTAGTAAAAAGGACGTTAACATTTCAGACAAGTCAAAAAAGGATAGAAAATCTTATCTATCCTTTTTAAAACCAGCTAATTTTTCATAAATTGCGCCAAGTTTCTTCTCTTCTCCTGCTTCTGTTGGATGATAATACTGTGTTCCTTTGAGCTTCTCTGGTAAATATTCTTGATCGACCCAACCACCAAATGTTCCAATGGGATGGTCATGTGGGTAAATATAGCCAACATGTCCTAGCTTTTTGCTTCCTTCATAATGTCCATCTCTTAAATGCATGGGAATATCTCCAACTCTGCCACTGCGGACATCTGCTATTGCTGCATCTAATGCTTTATAGGCAGCATTGGATTTAGAAGATAAACACATCTCAACCACTGCTACAGATAGAGGAATTCGCGCTTCTGGAAGCCCTAATCTTTCACTCGCTGTTACAGCCGCTAATACATTATTCCCGACAGATGTTTTCGCAAGGCCAATATCTTCAAAGGCAATTACGAGTAATCTTCTATTTACTGCCACCAAATCTCCTGTTTCAAGTAAATGGGCCAGATAGTAAAGGGCTGCGTCGACATCACTACCACGGATGCTTTTTTGAAGACTAGATAAAAGGTTATAGAAATGCGAACCTTTTTTATCGCCAAAAACGCCAACCTTTTCTATCATTTGGTCAATTGTTTCATCCTTGATAGTAAAAATGCCGTCCTCTTTATCTGATGAATAGACAATAGACTCTAGAAGAGTTAATGATTTTCTTGCATCCCCATTTGTACCTTTTGATATTCGCTTAATTTGCTCCTCCCTAATTTGAATGGAAAGATTTCCTAGACCTCTTTCCTCTTTTAAAGCTCGATGCAATAATTCTTCTATATCGCTATCTGTTAATCTTTTTAACTGTTTAATTTGACCACATCTGCTTCTGATCGCAGGGTTCACATCATGAAAGGGATTTTCTGTTGTTGCACCTATTAGAACAATATCCCCTCTTTCTACATGGGGTAATAAATAATCCTGCTGGGCTTTATTAAAACGATGAATTTCATCTAAAAAAAGAATGACTTTACCTGTTAATCTTGCTTCATCCACTACAGCTTCTACATCCTTTTTTCCTGATGTAGTCGCATTTAGGGCAATAAAGGGAAGCTTTGTTGTACCAGCAATGGCAAAAGCAATCGAGGTTTTGCCAATTCCAGGTTCACCATATAGAAGCATAGATGGAACATGTCCATTTTTAATCATTTTATATAAACTTGTTGTTTTACCAATAATTTCTTTTTGACCAACTACTTCATCAAGATTAGTAGGGCGCATTCGATATGCAAGTGGTTCCCCGTTCATTTATACACCTTCTTGTTTAACTTCTTTCATTTATTATATCGTAAAAGAAGAATAGAAGAAAAAAGAATGAAAGTCAAAAGAACCTTCATTCAAAAAATTATGCTGCCACATCTCTCTTCTTAAATACCCAAAAGGCTAAACCAATGAACACAATAAAGTAAACGGATAGCATAGTAATGGAGAAAGTCAACGTCATGCCGCTTACCAATGGTGTTCCTTCAAAATACTGTGTCAAATCTGTATTAGCAAATAATAAAAATTTAGCCCAATCAAACCAATTGGCTAACAATACGGTTACTGTACTCCCCATAAACATTAAGAAAATGGAAATACCGATTGCAAGAGAACTGTTCCGGAAAACTGACGATATCATAAACGCCATCGTAGTAAGCATAAGGAGACTAATTGAATTTAGCCCATAAAAACTAATTAAATGAAGGAGCATGCTTTGTTCCTTCACTATCCCATTATTGTAATGTAAATACGGATATGCATCATCTGGAAGACCAAATAAAATAGCTCCTAGAATAAACGAAAAGGCAAACACGACAAGTATGGATAACAAACCGAATAGCAATACCGTTAAATATTTGGATAGTAATATCTTCGATCTGTTCAAAGGTCGGATAAGCAGAAGCTTTACTGTCCCCCAATTAAACTCATTTGCGACTATTCCAGCAGCTATAATAATCATAAATAAACCGGCGATACTAATTAACTGGATACAATCAGAAACAAAATCCCATGCAGAATACTCTACATTTGTACTATAATCATGCTTTATTCGATACTCATTTATCGTCATTTCCTTTGTATAATATTCTCTCATTTCGGTTGGAAGATGTTCATCCTCAAGCATTTCTTGGTAGCGTTTATTTTCCAATTCAAGACCATGCTTCCAGTTTTCATTATCTGGAACAGAAAATCCGCTAGATTGATATTTATTAAATGCTCCAAATAGTAGAACAGCAAGTAATAAGATACCAATCATCACTAGTGTTGCTGGACGTTTCCAAATTTTCATCCATTCATTCCTTATTAACTGAATCAAAATTATTCTCCCTCCTTTTGATTAGTCAATTCCAAGAATCGATCCTCTAATGTTTTTGAAACTTCTCTTATTCCAAAAATATCAATATTGTGTATGACAAGGGTTTTAATTATTTCTGGTATTTTTTCCTTCGATACAGTAATTAGAATTCCTTGTCCCCTTTTAATACATAGCACATCAGATGAAATTTCTTGTAAGTGATTTATCGCTTCATCAATAGGATTTAGCTCTATTTCAAACACTTGCTCAACGGCAACAAAGTCCTTGACTAATTGTACATCAACTAGTCGCCCATCTTGAATTATGCCAATTCGGTCACACATCATTTCCATTTCAGATAATAAGTGGCTTGAAACAATTACTGCCATATTTCTTTCTCTTGCTAGCATTCTTAAATGATCCCTAATTTCTCGTATCCCGGCTGGGTCTAAACCATTTGTTGGTTCATCTAAAATCAATACCTTCGGATCATGCAAGAGGCTTTGAGCAAGACCTAATCGTTGTCTCATTCCGAGTGAATATGTACGCACTTTGTCATGGATTCGATCTGTTAATCCAACTAATTCAACAGTTTCCATTATTTTCTCTTTAGATATCCCCTTCATCATTCTTGCATAATGTATGAGATTCTCATACCCACTTAAAAATTTATACATCTCTGGATTCTCTACAATTGCTCCTACATGCTTTATTGCTTCCTCAAATTGATCACGGACACTCTCGTTACAAATATAAATATCTCCATCACTCATATTTATTAATCCAACAATCATACGTATTGTTGTCGTTTTACCTGCACCATTTGGACCAAGAAAGCCAAATACTTCTCCCGCTTCTACCTGGAAACTTAAAGAATCAATTATTTTTCTACCCTTTATTACTTTAGAAACATTTTTTAGTTCTACAACGGAAGACAATATCACTACCTACCTTTCGTTATTTTATATTTTCTTCATCACTCAACTATCTATTTTTTATTAGCCTTATTAAAGAAAACTTGGAATCTAACTCATTGTATTAGTTTACTATTTGGATCACACTGATACAATAGGCTATGTTCATTGCTAATGGACAGTTTCTCTATTAAAACAAAAAGGATGACCTCTATTGTTTATGAGATCATCCTTTTTTAATTTTAACTATTATTTAAAGAATGGCCAAAATAAAAGTTTATTTTTCATCCTTAACACGTGTAATTTTTATATCCGTTAATAGCTCTTTAACAACATGACTTGCCATAATTAAACCAGCTACAGAAGGGACAAACGCATTTGATGAAGGTGGCATTTTTGCCTTACGAATCGGCGCATTATCTTTCCCTACCACTTTACGTACATCTTCGCGAATGACAATAGGACTTTCATCTGAGAAAACAACATTAATCCCTTTTCTAATCCCTTCTTTGCGAAGTCTTGTACGAATAACTTTTGCAATTGGATCTGTATGTGTTTTACTGATATCTGCAATTTGGAAACGAGTTGGATCCATTTTATTTGCAGCTCCCATACTTGAAATAATTGGGATATTTCTTTGTAAACATTCTTTCATTAAATGTATTTTATAAGAGATTGTATCGGAAGCATCCATTACAAAATCCAAGCCATATGCAAAAATTTCTTCATACGTTTCTTCTGTATAGAACATTTTCAACGCAATTACTTCACAGTCTGGGTTAATATCTGCGATACGTTCTTTCATAATATCTACTTTAGGACGACCAACAGTGGATAATAATGCAATTACCTGTCTGTTGACATTCGTAATATCTACATCATCTTTATCAATTAAGATTAATCTTCCTACGCCTGAACGAGCTAACGCTTCTGCAGCAAATGAACCTACACCCCCGATTCCTAGAACAGCTACAGTGCTGTTTTTCATCGTCTCTAGCCCTTCTTTCCCAATTGCTAACTCATTTCTCGAAAATTGGTGTAACATTCGTTTTCAACTCCATTTAATTTTTCCTAAGCAATTATGTTTACATATTCCCTTATCAGGAACTTTCATTCAGAAAGAATAAATTATTACTTATGAAATATATCATAAATTTTTATCAGCTACCACTACCCTTTCCTTGTTCCCGATAAGAATTAAATTTTATTACTCTCCTTTTATGATAGCTGTTAATAATGAGCGTTTTCTTAAAACAGCAATGGAACAAAATATATCATTCAGTCTGCGGTTAATTACCACAACCGTCTTTTTCAACATTCATAAAAAACCCAAACAATTATATGAAGCATTATCTTCGCATAATTGTTTGGGTTTATATTTGGAATACTTTTGTCTCAGTATCTTTCTTCCGATTATTTATCTAGTTTTAACTGTAAATGTAAATCAGTTAATTGATTTTCACTTACTTCACTTGGAGCATTTGTCATAAGACAGCTCGCACTCGCTGTTTTAGGGAATGCAATTGTATCACGAAGATTGGTGCGACCAGATAACAACATAATTAAGCGATCTAATCCGATTGCAATTCCGCCATGTGGTGGTGTGCCATATTCAAAAGCTTCTAACAAGAAACCGAATTGTGCATACGCCTCTTCCTTCGTAAATCCTAATAAGCTAAACATTTTCTCTTGAATGTCTTTTTCAAATATACGCAAGGAGCCTCCCCCAAGCTCATAGCCATTCAGCACAATATCATATGCTTGTGCTTTCACCGCTTTAGGATTCGTCTCCAGCAATTCTAAATCAGTTCTTTGGGGCATTGTAAATGGATGATGTGCTGCATAAAAACGGCCTTCTTCTTCGTCATATTCAAATAATGGCCAATCTGTAACCCAAAGGAAGTTAAACTTGCTCTGATCAATTAAATCTAGCTCTTTCGCTAATTTTAAACGTAACGCTCCTAATGCATCGGCAACAACGTTCTTTTTATCAGCAACGAATAATAATAGGTCACCAGCTTCTATTGATAAAGCTTGCTCTAATCCTTTTTGCTCTGTTTCGGAAATAAACTTAGAGATAGGTCCTTTTAATCCATCTTCTTCTACTTTTAACCAAGCAAGACCTTTTGCTCCATATACTTTTACAAACTCTGTTAATGCATCAATATCTTTACGAGAATACTTACTGCCAGCATTTTTTACATTAATTGCCTTTACTTGGCCACCTGTTTCAACTGCTGAAGCAAAAACCTTAAAGCTTGAGTCTTTTACAATTTCAGAAAGATCTACTAATTCCATTTCGAAACGAGTATCTGGTTTGTCTGATCCATATCTACTCATTGCTTCATCATATGGCATTCTTGGCATTGGTAAAGGAACGTCTATTCCTTTTACTTCTTTCATGATTTTTGCCATCATTTTTTCCATCATGCTCATGATGTCCTCTTGACTCATAAAGCTTGTTTCGATATCAAGCTGTGTAAATTCCGGTTGTCGATCTGCACGAAGGTCTTCATCGCGGAAACAACGAGCGATTTGATAGTATCTCTCTACGCCACCAACCATTAATAATTGCTTGAAAATTTGCGGTGACTGAGGTAGTGCGTAAAATTCACCTGGATGCACACGGCTTGGTACCAAATAATCCCTTGCCCCTTCAGGCGTGCTTTTCGTTAAAATTGGTGTTTCGATATCTAGGAATCCTTCACTATCAAGATAATCTCTCATCACTTTTGTTACTTGATGACGCATTTTCAATGTTTCAAACATAACAGGTCTTCTAACATCTAAATAACGATATTTTAAGCGTACATCTTCTGCAACATCTGTTTGATCAGAAATAACAAAAGGAGGAGTTTTCGCTTCATTTATGATTTTAATTTCATCTGCAATTATTTCGATTTTTCCTGTTTGAATGTTTTCATTGACTGTACCTTCTTGACGTGCAACTACTTTACCTTTTATATCAAGAACAAATTCATTTCTTACCTTATCAGCGATTTCGATTGCAGCTTTATTAATTTCTGGATTAAACACTACCTGTACTATACCAGTACGATCACGTAAATCAATAAATATTAGTCCGCCAAGGTCTCGTCTCTTTTGTACCCAACCCTTTAAAACAATACTTTCACCAATCGATTTTTCTGTTACTTCTCCACAAAAATATGTTCTTCCAAACATGAAGTATCCTCCCTATTGTCAACAATTGTATATGCCCTTTTTAATATTCCTACTGAGTCATTCATATGTTTTATTTTTAACTGTTTTCCATTGAAAACAGCCCTAAGATATGCTTAAAATGCTTCAAAATCCTTTAATGCATTTACAAGCTCCGTTAAATCTATTTCCTTTTGTTTTCCTGTTTCTAACTGCTTTAAGTTAATTTTGTTGTTTTGTAGTTCATTTTCTCCTAAAACAGCTACATATTTAGCATGGAGACGATCAGCAGCTTTAAATTGAGCTTTTACTTTCCTGTCAAGATAATCTCTTTCAGCAGAGAAGCCAGCTTGTCTAAGCTCATTTACTAATCCTACCGTATAATCCATTGCTTCTTCACCTAATGAAACTAAATAGCAATCCACTTTCTTTTCAATAGGTAATTTAATTTTTTCAGCTTCAAGGGCTGCAAGTAGTCTTTCTAAGCTCATTGCAAAGCCAATACCAGGAGCTTCTGGACCGCCTAGCTCTTGTGTTAAGCCATTGTATCTGCCGCCACCACATAACGTAGTAATCGCCCCGAATCCTTCTGCTTCACTCATTATTTCAAAAGCAGTATGGTTGTAATAGTCTAGACCTCTTACAAGGTTTGAATCTACTACAAAAGGAATATTTAAAGCTGCTAAATATTTTTGCACTTTTTCAAAATATGCCTTTGATTCTTCATTTAAATAATCTAATATCGAAGGAGCAGATTGCATTAACGGATGGGTATGATCTTTTTTGCAATCTAAGATTCTCATTGGGTTTTTTTCTAATCTTGTTTGACAATCATGACAGAATTCCTCAATGCTCGGTTTAAAGTGGGCCATTAATGCTTCACGATGAGCTTGTCTGCTTTCTTTATCACCTAAGCTGTTAACAACAACTTTTAGCTTCGATAACCCCATTGTTTGATAAACGGAAAAAGCAAGTGCTATAACTTCTGCGTCAATTGCAGGATCTTTACTTCCAATTGCCTCCACACCAAATTGAACAAATTGACGAAAGCGTCCAGCTTGTGGTCTTTCATAACGGAACATTTGTCCTAAATAAAAAAGCTTAATTGGCTGGGAAGCATATCCATGCATTTTATTCTCAACAAATGAACGAACAACCGCTGCTGTTCCTTCAGGTCTTAATGTTAGGCTTCTTTTTCCTCGATCCTCAAACGTATACATTTCCTTTGTAACAATATCTGTTGTGTCCCCAACGCTTCGTAAAAATAACTCTGTATGTTCAAATATAGGAGTACGGATTTCACTGTATTGATATCGATCACAAAGCTGTTTAATTTTTTCTTCAACATATTGCCACTTTTCTACAGTACCTGGCAAAATATCTTGGGTTCCTCTTGGAATATTAATATGCATTTTATGTATCCTCCCTGCTATTAAAAAGCGCCTATGTCTGCGCTGTATTCGTATAATTTCAAATAAAAAAATCTCGTCCCTTGCATCCATCTGAATACAAGGGACGAGATTTTTCCCGTGGTACCACCCTAATTGAAGATTTTCTTAAATCTTCCACTTTGCAGTTAACGCCTGCTCACGTTTCTACCTACTTTATGAAGCAAAATATTTTCAGAAGAAAGCCTCCCAGAGTGTTCTTTCTCTATGGCATCATGTAGAAATGCTTGCAGCCTAATGGACATTTCCTCTCTGTTCATGTGTTTCATAGATACTTTTCTCGATCAATGGCTTTACTAGATTATTTATTATTATCTCATTAATAATAAATAGGAACGATTATATTGTCAATAGGGTACAAACATGATTTTCCTACAGTTTATAATTTCCCTAATTGTTTCTTTAGTTTTTTTACTTCACCTAATGAAAGACCAAATTCAGATGCAAGTTCAACTGCATTAGAAGAATTTCCTTCTCTTTTTATGAAATCGTGAAAATCTACACCTAGTAATTTGGAATCAATTTCACTAACTGATAAACTTTTTTCGCCAAATCTCATGCATTTCACCCTTTTTTCTGTTATTTTTTTATAGTATTACCATGAGTAGCTAAAAAATATCATCAAAAATAAGTTTCTTGTCTAAATTTGATTAGAAAAAAGAAGAATATCTTAAAGGAATCTATATTCTAAATGAAGAATCCTATTTAAGTGCAAATTTATTCTAGTCATCATTAGACGATTTATGGAAGGAGTGCAGCTTGTTTGAAGAATATGAAATGGATGCTATTCCTTTTAGTCAGCATCTTCTTCATTCCTACACATCAACTTGTATCAGCAGAAAATCAATTAACCGTTCAAGCGAATACGGTGGTAAATGTTAGAGAAAATCCCGGGCTTGATCAAACCGTAATTGGAAAAATGGAGATAGGAAAAGCGTATCCCTTATTAAAAGAAGAAAAGGATTGGATAGAAATTCAATATACTTCTAGTTCTACTGGATGGGTTGCTGCTTATTTAGTAACAAAAAATGGTCAGAACACTGATAATGGAACAATAGAAACGGAACAGTCCACTTCTATTTCAACGAAAGCGACCATCACAGAAAATGGTCTCCGCTTACGAAAAGGACCTGGTACGAATTACCAAGTCATTACAACTTTAGGAAAAGGGATTGAGGTTACTGTTCTTTCCACTAGTGGAGATTGGTATCAAATCAAAACAAGTTTAGGATCTGGCTGGGTACATAATGATTATCTTCAATTTGGAAAGTCCGAAAGCCAATCAAGTACAATTGAGGAGACGGAAGATTCTAATCTGCAATCAGCGACTGTTATAGAGGATCAAGTTAATCTTCGCAGTAATCCATCTACAAACGCTGATATCATTGGCAAAATCAGTATAGACACTGTAATTACCATTATAGAAGAAGAAACGGAATGGGCAAAAATTCAATACTCTGGTAATATTGGCTGGGTACATAAAGACCTGTTAGAAAGTGGTGATATCGAAAGCAGAAAAGGACAAAAAACAGATAAAACGATTAAGCTTCTTTATGACAGAACAAATATTAGAAGTGATGCAACCGTAAATTCAAAGGTTTTACTTATTGCAGATAGCGGTGCAACCTTTCAAACCGTAGAAGTACTGGATGATTGGTATAAAATTAAGCTTTCAAACGGTGAATTCGGATATATTGCAGAATGGATTGTAGAAGACATCGCAACAGAAAGCGAAGATGCTAATGAAGGAAATTCTACTGATTTAAAAGGAAAGACCATTGTTTTAGACCCTGGTCATGGAGGAAAAGATAGCGGCACAATTGGGGTAATAGGTACATTAGAAAAGGATTTAAATCTTCGTACAGCTAAATTGCTTGCCAATAAACTAGAAGCTTCTGGCGCAAACGTAATCCTTACCAGAAAAGATGATATATTTATATCACTGCAAAGCAGGGTCGATATTAGTCATTTCTATCATGCCGATGCTTTTATCAGCCTTCATTATGATAGTATTAATGATAGCTCTGTTAATGGTGTCACTAGCTATTACTATACATCTAATCAGAAAAAACTTGCTACTAGCTTACATAAAAGTATTATTGATGCAACAAATCGAAAGGACAGAGGTGTTAGAAAAAATGAGTATGTTGTTCTAAAGCAAAATAGACAAGCAGCATCTCTATTAGAATTAGGCTATTTAAGTAATCCTGCTGAGGAACAAACTATGCTTTCTAGCAAATATCAAGAAACCATTTCTACGGCTATTTATCATGGTTTGGAGAATTATTTTAGTTATTAAGTTATGAAAAGGAAAAAACTTAACATAAGCAAAAAAGAACTTTCAAAGGGACAAATTCTTTGAAAGTTCTTTTTTATTTTCTTTTTTAGTAGTAGGATTATTTACTATCCAATATCAGTGTTACAGGTCCGTCATTGACTAGATGTACATCCATCATGGCACCAAATATGCCTGTTTCGACGGTTAGGCCGTGATTACGTAAAAGCATATTAAATTGGTCATATAGCTCTTTTGCCTGATCTGGTTTTGCTGCATTCATAAAATTGGGCCTTCTCCCTTTACGAGTATCTCCATAAAGGGTAAACTGAGAAATCGAAAGAATCGAGCCTTGTCTATCCAAAATACTTTCATTCATCTTCTCGTTTTCATCCTCAAATACGCGAAGATGGGCAATTTTATCTGCAAGATATTTCGCATCCTCTAGCACATCGCTATGTGTTATGCCAACTAGAAGAACAAAGCCTTTCTCTATAGATCCAACTACTTTTCCATCTACTTCTACCATTGCTTCTTTTGACCTTTGCAATACGACACGCATATCATTACTCCTTAGTTCATTATTCTTCGAACAGAATAGACATCTGGAATTTGTTTGATACGATCCACTACTTTATGAAGATGATTAACATTTAAAATCATTATGCTCATATTAATCGTAGCGACTTTGTTACGGTCAGATTTGCCAGATACTGCCGATATATTAGTTTTTGATTCATTTACTGCCTGTAGAACTTCGTTTAATAAACCTCTTCGATCATAGCCGCTTATTTCAATTTCGACATTATATTCTTTTCGATTATTTAAATTCGTTTCCCATTCAACTGGGATTAATCGAGCTTTTGCATCCTCTGTATCAATATTCGTACAATCCGCTCGATGGACTGAAACTCCTCGTCCTTTTGTAATGAATCCAACTATTTCATCACCAGGAACTGGGTTACAGCAGCGAGATAGACGGATTAATAAATTATCAATTCCAGTAACTCGAACACCTGAAGCGCTTTTTTTATTATTAGGGAATGACTTCAATTCCGCAACAGCATTTGTAATGGTAGATATTTGTTCTGCATCTCTCTTTTTACGCCATTTTTCTGTTAATCTATTTGCTACTTGGAGTGCAGTTATTCCATTATAGCCAACAGCTGCATACATATCATCTTCCGTCATAAAATTAAATTTCTCAATAACAATCTTTACATTTTCTGGTGTAAGAATTTCCTTAATATCAAACTCCATATTACGGATTTCTTTTTCAACTTGTTCCTTGCCTTTTTCAATATTCTCTTCGCGCCGTTGTTTTTTGAAAAATTGTCTAATTTTATTCTTTGCTTGGGAAGTCTGGGCTATTTTTAACCAATCCTGACTTGGTCCATAAGAATGTTTACTTGTATGAATTTCAATTATATCGCCTGTTTTCAACTTATAATCGAGGGTTACCATCTTTCCGTTCACTTTAGCACCAATGGTTTTATTCCCTATCTCTGAATGGATTCGGTATGCAAAGTCAATAGGTACAGAACCAGAAGGTAACTCAAATACATCTCCTTTTGGTGTAAAGACAAATACCATATCAGAAAATAAATCAATTTTCAGACTTTCCATAAACTCTTCCGCATTGACGATATCATCTTGGAATTCTAGTATTTCTCTAAACCAAGTTAATTTTTCTTCAAGAGAAGATCCTTCATTTACCGACTTTCCTTCTTTATATGCCCAATGTGCAGCAATCCCATATTCTGCAATTCGATGCATATCTTGTGTACGAATTTGTACTTCTAATGGGTCACCTTTTGGGCCGATTACAGTTGTGTGTAAGGACTGGTACATATTAGCCTTAGGCATTGCAATATAGTCTTTAAAACGACCTGGCATTGGCTTCCATCTTGTATGAATAATGCCTAAAATCGCATAGCAGTCTTTAATACTATTGACAACAATTCGAACTGCTAATAAATCATAAATTTCATTAAATTGTTTATTCTGAATAACCATTTTGCGATAAATGCTATATATATGCTTTGGTCTACCTGAAATATCAGCCAGAATATTTACTTCCTTCGTTCCTTCACGAATTTCAGTGATTACCTCATCTAAGTATTGTTCTCTTTCCGCTCTTTTTTTCTTCATCAAGTTTACAATACGATAATATTGCTGTGGATTCATATAACGTAATGCTGTATCCTCTAGTTCCCATTTAATAGTAGAAATTCCTAGACGATGTGCAAGTGGGGCAAAAATTTCCAAGGTTTCATTTGAGATGCGGCGCTGTTTTTCAGCCGGTAAATGCTTCAGAGTTCTCATATTATGAAGTCTATCTGCAAGTTTAATTAAGATGACACGAATATCTTGCGCCATAGCTACGAACATTTTACGATGATTTTCTGCTTGCTGTTCTTCATGAGATTTATATTTAATTTTCCCGAGTTTCGTTACACCGTCAACGAGCATGGCCACTTCACTGTTAAATGCTTTAGTTATATCTTCTAAAGTAATTTCAGTATCTTCAACAACGTCATGGAGAAAACCTGCTGCAACTGTTGCTGGATCCATTTCTAAATCAGCCAAAATGCCTGCTACTTGGATTGGATGAATGATATATGGTTCCCCAGATTTTCTATATTGTTCACGATGAGCATCTCTTGCATATTCATAAGCCTTTTCAATAAAAGCTACGTGCTCCTCGTTTAAATATCCTCTAGTCTTATCGATGACTTGTTCGGCGGTTAATACTTGATCATTCGCCATGTAATCACCTTTCATATCACAATTATATTATTATATTTAAACATTCTTTCTATTTCACTATTTTTAAGCTAAGCACATTAAAAAGAATAAAATTTATTTTAGAATGATTATTACTATTATCGAAAAAAAAAGGAAGATTGTAAAGGGATTGGAAGTAAATTTTATACAGAAACATAGAAAAATGTCGAATGAAGGCGATTTCTATAAAAAACTAGTGAATTTTCTTCCTTTTTTCCGTTTTAAATTAATTTCTTTTTATAATATATTTGTTGCAATAAGTGCACCGTCTAAAATTCATGTTTGATTGCTTTGGTCTAGCTCAAGCCTAACTTAGCTTCTGGGAAGCCAAACCCTTATCTTAGTCCCAATAATATGTCTACATATAGTCGGCTGGTCCCTTATGCTTAAAAATATCCACAAGAAAAAACTTAGGAAACTGCCTTAGTTTATGAAAAAGAGCGCTCTTAATTAGCGCTCCCTCAAAATATTTAAGCTACAACAATCCTTCTATGGGTTAATATTCCATTAATGTTAAAACATCGTATCCATCTAAATTTTTACGTCCTTCAAGATAAGATAATTCAATTAAAAATGCAATACCAGCTACAATGCCACCTAGCTCTTCTACTAATTTAATTGTTGCTTCAATTGTTCCACCTGTTGCTAATAAATCGTCTGTAATTAGGACACGCTGACCTGGTTTAATAGCATCCTTATGGATTGTTAATACGTCTTTACCGTACTCTAATCCATATTCTACTTTAATTGTTTCTCTTGGCAATTTTCCTTCTTTTCGCACTGGTGCAAAACCCACTCCAAGGGAATATGCAACTGGACAGCCAATGATAAACCCTCTAGCCTCTGGTCCTACAACTATATCAATTTCTTTTTCTTTCGCATACGCTACAATTTGATCTGTTGCATATCTATATGCTTCGCCATTATCCATTAATGTTGTAATATCCTTGAATCTGATCCCTTCTTTTGGCCAATCTTCAACGATCGTAACAAATTGTTTTAAATCCATTCTTTTACTTCCTCCTCATTATTAACGGATTTTATTAGAATAAGATCAAACCAATTTTTTAGTTGCTCATAAGATGAATAAATTAATTCATTTTCTAGCTCAAATTGCGCTTGCTTTTGTTGAAATGAGATCGACTCTGATAAATCTCTTTTCGGTACATTCTTATTCAATGAAATAAATCCATCCTTCATTGTAACAAAATTTAGTTCAAAAAACACCTTTGACATAAAATCTACCGTTTCTTTGCTCCAACCTTTCCTTCTAGCAAGCTCGCCACCAAATTTATCAAGGTGAAACATTCCCTGTTTTGCCAAAAATGCATAGAACCATTTGAAATGGTCACGAGTTGGCATTGTACTAAAAAAATCACTTTGTTGTTTATAAAAAACGGCATAGATTCTTTCAGGTTGATTGTTAGCAAGCAATGTTTTTAACATATCCAAATTTGGAGGATAATCTGCAAGGACGATAGACTTATCCACCGAAACAAGTAAGGCAGCATCCTCTATCGTTTCAATTACCTGGTAGGAGACTCGCTGTTCCATCCCTTTTAGAACAGAATCTTGATGGAAAAAGATCCAGAGAGCATCCATAGGAACTGTTTCATATAAATGATCCATTTTCCTTAAACTTCTATAGTCAAACAACTGCCAGTGAGAAACCTCCATATCTTGTATAAAGATTTGTGGTTTTTTACGATTATTCCATTCATTTATTGAAAGCTCACCAAGAACAGATACCTTCGCACTTGGTGAAATATGATCACATAGCTCTCCAATTCCAAATCCTATTCCATCTAAATCAAATTCGTCTTGCTTTAAGATAACCTTTAAATGGTTTTGATTGGAGCCTATTTTCCTCATATTCTCTATTTCTAGGTCACGAAAAGTCATTTTCGGCTTGGGATTATCTACTCCAAACGGAGCAAGCATTTGCATATCTTCGATTGATTTGATGGAAATCTCTTTTAGAGAAAAGCTTCCATCCACCTTTGTTAGTGGAACGAGATTGTCTTTCGTTAGTTGTTCAAAGGCTAATTTATTTAAGTTACTTCTAAGCACTTCTACATCATCTATTTTTAATGACATTCCTGCTGCCATAGGATGTCCACCAAAATGAGGAAGGATATCTCTGCATGTGGATAAATTATGATACAAATCAAAGCCTTCTATACTCCTAGCAGAACCTTTAGCAATTCCCTTTTCATAATCAAAGCTTAATACAATCGTTGGACGGTAAAATCTCTCCACTAATCTGGAAGCAACGATTCCGACCACACCAGGATTCCAGCCATCTTTTCCAACAATAAGAACATTATTTTCTGTTAAAGGATAATATTGTTCAACTTGAGCGATAGCTTCCTCTGTTATTTGATTAACAATTGCTTGTCTCTCTTTATTTGTTTCTTCCATTTCTAGTGCAAGTTCTTTGGCTAAGCCGGGATCTTCTGTTAGCAATAGCTCTACAGCAGGATCTGCACTACCAAGTCTACCAATTGCATTTATTCGTGGCGCTAGCATAAACCCGATTGTTTCTTCATTAATGGAATTTTTCTCCACATTCATTTGACGATATAAAGCATTTAAGCCAATATTATCTGTTTCTTGTAAGGCTTTTATCCCTTTTTTGGCAAGGAGACGATTCTCACCAGTCAAAGAAACAAGATCGGCAATTGTTCCTATTGCAGCAAATGGCAATAAAGGAAGGGGAGCATGGCCAAGTAGTGCATGGGATAACTTGAAGGAAACACCAACCCCTGCTAAATCACGAAAAGGATACTTGCTACCCTCTATTTTCGGATGTATGATTGCAAGAGCCTCTGGCAAAATCGGACCTGGCTCATGGTGATCTGTAATGATTAGATCTATCTCTAATTCTTTTGCCACTTCTGCTTCATGAACAGCAGCAATACCTGTATCAACCGTGATAATTAATTGCACTCCAATGCTTTTTGCATAACGAAAAGCACCTTCGTTTGGTCCATAGCCTTCTGTAAATCGGTTTGGAATATAAAATTCTACATTAGCACCAAGACTCTCTAATGTTTTCATCATGACTGTTGTACTGGTTACCCCATATAGTGATAGGTAAAATTTTGATACAATCTCCACTTTTTCCCCCACTTCACACCGTACGTGAGAGTTTCCCCTCATACGGCGTTCCATCGAGAATGTTCAAAGCTATTTTAATCTACATAACTTAACAGAATTCACTTTTTCACAAAATTAGTTATATAAGTCCGTTTATATCGTTATTTCATCAAGTTCCATTTTCTTACGTAAGGTGTTCAATTTATTTAAACTTTGTTTATTAGGTATAAGTTGAATGTATCTAGAGATTGTTTCTTCATCAACAGCATGTAATAAAATGTGAATTTCCCTATCTATTAAACAGAGGTTTTTGTATTCATCAGTTCCTCCCATAGTTCTTGGGATAATATGATGACAATGTATCGAGTACGGATTAAGTTCATTTCCTGTAACTCTACATTTACCTCTTTGTCCACTAAATAAAGCAATTCTATTGTCGTTATACTCCACACTTCTGTTTCTAACTGGATTTTCCATGAGAAATCTCATTGTTGATATATTAACTGTAGTTAGATTCTTGTGTATTTCTAAGCGACCTTCTTTAGTATACGCATTTACGATGTTCCTTTTCATCATTGGACTTTTGTGCTTTATAAATCCAATAGGTAGAAAAGGGTCGGTTGAGACAAATCGCATTTGCTTGCTGATTCCGTATTCTTTTCTGATGAATTCAGATGATATGTGACCTGTCTTTTTGACCCGTCTTTTCATACGGTGGTCTTTAAGACATGCATTAACTTCATATGCTATGTTGCCCATATCTTGGGATATCATTGTTGCAATACGGAAGTATTGATGAAGCCCTATGACGGTTGAGTTGTATAATGCTACCTTTCGCTGTTGGTCATTAGTTCCACTATCATATCTAATTCCATTAATAAGTTCTTTTAGATTGTCTTTGGTTCTTTGTTTCGCTTTATCACACATTTGACTTTTGACAATCCATCTGCTTCCTTTTGGAATAAGTTTCATTTTAAAGCCAAGGAATTCTGAATAATCCTTTTTGAGATTTACTATTTTGGATTTCTCTTCGCTTATTTCTAGGTCAAGTCTATCCTTTAACCATTTCTGTGTAGCTATAAAAAGCCTCTTAGCATGGTTAGGGTTATTACAGAATACTTTGAAGTCATCCGCATATCGAACAATGTAACATTCTTTAAGCTTTGTTTTTCTCAGAGTTCTGTATTTGTATCCTTTATCAGCGTGTCCATCCTTTTTCTTATGATATTGTAATAAGTTCTTTTTGGTACGGATGTTTTCCCACTGACTTTCAATCCACATATCAAGTTCGTTAAGAACTATATTTGATAGTAACGGAGATAGGATACCACCTTGAGGTGTGCCTTTTGGATTTTCAATTATTTCCCCATTCGGTAGCTTGATTTTAGCTTTAAGCATTTTGGAAATTATGCATAGTAAATTTTTATCTCTTATTCCTAGTGTCCACATTTGTTTAAGAAGCTTCACATGAGATACATTATCGAAAAAACCTTTAATGTCTATATCAATCACATAGGACATTTTGGATTTCTGCATTAGCCTATAACTTTGTGCTATTGCGTTTTCAACTGACCTATTTGGTCTGAATCCATGACTTCTATCTGAGAATTTTGCTTCAACAATCGGTTCTAGGACTTGTAATATACATTGTTGGATTACTCTATCCCATATGGCTGGTATTCCTAGTGGTCTAGTTTCACCGTTTGGCTTTGGTATTTCAACTCTTCTTACTGCTTTAGGTTTGTAGTCTCTTAGCTTATTCCTTACATAGCCTATAAATTGTTCCTCTGTAAGTTTTGCAATGTCGGTAATCTTACGACCATCGACACCAGCCGTTTTACTCCCTATGTTTTTCTTGATGTTACGATACGCTAATTTAATGTTTTCAGATGAACTAATGATACCCATTAAATTCTTGAACATACTACCAGATTTACTTTGTTCATGTAGCATGTCAAACGTATCTTGCATTCTGTAGTATTCGGCATTTCTTAGCTTGGACTTTTTAACATTTTGTACGATTCGTGAATTTGCCACAGCCATCAACCCCTTTCTCAAGTGGTGATTCTATTAGTCATACTCGAATCTGTGTAAATGTTATGCATTTATTAGCCTTTGAATTTCCCGACTAGAGCCTATCCCTCCACCACTTGTTATCATGGTTTCAAAGGTACTATGACTCCACTCTCACGAAGATAAATCAGTTTTAGTAGGGGCAATGCCTCTTTATTTACTGAACTGCTTCAAAGGTAGGTTAATACCTCCACATTCTTCGCTTTCCACGTTCCGATTCCTCTATCCTTACATATATCCTTAGGTTTCTCCTATGGTCCTGTATGCTAGAGCTTGCCTGTAACAAGCTATGGGCTTTCATAACGCCAGATTCTTACTTACCCACACATACGATGGCACTGCCACCTGTTGCATTTCTACAACATCTACGTCTAGACCCGTACATTCAGAGATTCGTCAGTGCTTATGCAGCACATTCTAACCATAGATTTTTATGGACTCCCGGCATATAGGATACACCATCCACCTCTGGACAGCTTTCGTGTTAGTTATGACCTAACTTACGATATCTCTCTGCCGACTTTACCGAGCTTCATACCCTTCTATTTAACCTTAGAAAAGGCATGTCGGAGTATCAGAGTAGGCATTTCAAGGCGTTACCCTATCATTCTACCTATCAAGAAATCAGTTCTCCTAGGGATATTAAGCGACTCCCTAGTGCCTAACCTTTTCAGTTAGGAACGTGTCGCACCCGCGTCATAATCACCAAAGATTAAAATTGATTCCTTATTAGCGATTGCTTTTCGTATTCTTTCCACCGCTATGTCCATTCCTAATAACAAAAACGGGTCATGAAATTCATTATTATCATCATATAAAAATGCTTTTGCCTCTTGTGTTGTATGATATCCTCTTTTTAGTAATAGAGAGGCAACAATTGGGGATATTTTTAATTCTTCTGCTAATACAGAAGCTTTTTCTTTATTTGGGATTTCTTCTTGTATCCATCTTTTTTTAGAACGTAACATTCAATCACCTCAATCTAACTATTATACAAGTTAAAAGAAGTGGTTTCAATCTAAGATCAATGGAAAAAGCCTTACGCTATTTTTACAAAAAATTCACCTTTTGCAAAGATTTATGAATAGGGGGTAATATTTGTTTATCCTATAGAAAGATGCCTATACAGAAAGGAATGATAGTAATGAACAAAGTATCTTCTCTGAAAGGCATCTAGTTTTTATTTTGAATCTGTGGGAGCTTCAAAATTTTTATTTATACTACTGTTTTTTTCTTCCCGTTCTCTTTTTTCTTTCTCTAATTGTTTAACCCGTCTTTGCAATGAATAAATACGAATCATTCCAGCTGATCCAATAATTAGACCGCCAAGAAGAACAGAAATTATAATAACTAAAATAAGCGGCCATTGCCCTACCCCAAATAAATAATTAACAGATACTGAATCTACATTAATAACTGCGAATACTGCAACGATTAATGCAAAGATAATTCCAAACAACATATTCCATTGAATTTTCACTTTCTTCCCCCTCTTTTTTATACCTTCTATCCTTATTATTACCTAATTTCCTATTTCTCACTAAATTAAACGAAAAAGCCTGCCTCCAATTAATTTAGGGGACAGGCATCTATTAAAATTATTACACTTGTGGCTCATCAGAAATTGGGCGTTTTTCCTTATACGTAACTAAGACACCTTTTCTCTTTAATTCCTTCTTCTTCCACACATACCATAGCTGTGATGCAATAAAGATAGAAGAATATGCACCACCTATTAAACCAATTAATAAAGCTAGTGAGAAGTTTGTTATTGCATTGCTACCAAATAGTAATAGAGCAACTACACAAATGACAACTGTTAATACTGTATTTATCGAGCGAGCAAATGTCTGTCTAATACTCGTATTAATAATATCTTTTATTTCTTGCGATGTTTTAATGCGCTTCTTCTTCGCTAGATTTTCTCTTATACGGTCAAAGGTAACAATTGTATCATTAATAGAATAACCTACAATGGTCAACACAGCTGCAATAAAGGTAATATCTACTTCCAGTCGCGTAATACTAAAGATTACTAAAATAAAGAATGCATCATGAAGAAGTGCTATTACAGCAGCCAATGCCATATAAATTTCAAAGCGAATCGTTACATAAAGAATAATCCCAATAGAAGAAAAAACAATTGCATAAATAGCATTTTTAGCAAGTTCTTTTCCAACTGTTGGAGAAACACTGCTTACATTTGGATCATGACCATACTTATTTTCAAATTCTGCTTTAATTGTATTAATTTTATCTTGGCTTAAATCACCTTTAATACGAATAGCAGCTACATTTTGCTCATCACCTGAAATAATAATATCATCTGCTTTTACATTCAGCGTGTCCAATTGATCCTCAATTTCAGCAGTTGTTAATGCTTTGTCTGCCATTACTTCTATACGTGATCCACTTGCAAAATCAATTCCAAGGTTAAGCTTGAATATAAACATAATGACAAGCCCTGCAACAATTAAAATACTTGAAATAGTAAAAAATACATTTTTATATTTCACAAAATCTAGGCGATCGAATTTTGTTGGCAAGGTTAATGTATCATAATTTTCATTTATGTGTTTTACATCTTTCTTGTTTACGCCAAACCAGGTAATCTTTTTATCAAAAGCCTTACTCTTAACAAGTAAACCAAGCAATAAACGCGAGCCGTAGACTGCAGAAACAAAGCTCATTAAAATACTGACAATTAACAATGTCGCAAACCCTTTAACAGAGCTTGTCCCATAAACAAATAGAATGATAGCTGCAAGCATAGTTGTTAAATTGGCATCAACTACGGTTGAAGTTGAATTTTTATTTCCAGCCTGAACAGCAGCTCTTAGTGACTTTCCTACTCTTAATTCATCCTTAATTCTTTCATAAGTAATGATGTTTGCATCTACTGCCATACCAACCCCGAGAATAAGTGCTGCAATACCTGGAAGTGTTAGTACACCATTCATTAAGTCCAGGACGAGCAGATTTAAATAAACATAAATAGATAGTGTAATAACAGCCACTAATCCTGGTAGACGATAGTATAAAAGCATAAATAAAAATACGATTCCTACACCAATTATACCTGCTTTTACTGTATCTTTTAATGCCTGATCTCCAAACTGAGCGCCAACACTAGTGGAATATTCCTCAGTCAATTTTACTGGTAAAGCTCCTGCATTTAATAATTCCGCTAATCGAGTAGCCTCATCCACTGTAAAATTACCAGTGATAGAAACCGTATCGGAATTAATGACTTCACTTACCATTGGTGCTGATAAATATTTAGGCTCTTCCTTTGCTGCCTCTTCACTATAAGAATCTCCATCTTCAAAATCTAACCAGATTACCAATGGACTACCTAAAACAGATTCAGTTACTTCTTTAAACTTATTTGCATCTTTAAGCTTTAAAGAAACACTAGGTTTGCCATACTGATCAAATTCTTGGGCAGCTCCACCTTGCACTAGATCAGAGCCATCCAGTAATTTCTTATCTTGAATATCTCTAAATGTTAAATTTGCTTCTGTTGAAAGCATTTCTCTAGCTTCATTTTGATCTGTAATTCCTGCTAGCTGTACTCTTATTCGGTCATTGCCTTCAATTTGGATAACTGGTTCACTAACTCCTAAAACGTTAATCCTTTTATCCAAAGCTTGGGCTGTGCTTTTTAATGCCGATTCATCAATTTTCCCTTTTCCCTTTTCCAGTGGCTCTACTTTATATAGCACTTCAAAGCCACCTTGCAGGTCTAATCCTAGCTTAATCTCACCTAAAATCTTATTGGTTGTTCCTCCCATTAATCCTGCCGCCAAAACAATGATTAATAAAAAAGCAACAATTCTACTGCGTTTAACCATTATGTATTAATCCTCCTCATGTAATACAAAGCAGAAACTTCCCCACTTATGGCCATACTTTACCGTTGGTTGGCCAAACTAAATGATGTCATCTTTTTAATATGAACCTTTCAATCGGCTGTTATTCTATTTTCTAGATGTCTCACTTCTTTCAAGTAACTTAATAATAGCAAGTACTTCAAATTATTTAGAATAAACTCATTATGGAACAGTTTATCATGACTGTCAATTTGTATAAGAAAAATATACTAGTAAAATTATTCTACCTGTCACATAAATTTAACGCCTTTTTGTTCATCCCTATTCTTTCCTTTCTAAATCCTTTAAAAATAGCTCCAAAAGAAGTTAAGAGGAAGCTTTTTTGATTATTCCTTCGACAGAAGCTTTCTTTATTTCAATAATTCTTTTTTCTCTTCTTCTGATAAGACAGAAAGCAAATCTGTTGTTTTGAATGCCTCGATAGTAGCATAGTTCATGAAGTTTGCTACCTTAACATTAAGTATATCCTGCACTAATTCTGCGATTCTAATAGCTTCAGAGGGCTTTTTCCATTTTTTCTTTGTCAAAAACACCCACAGCTCGTCTTCCTTAATGGTGTCATAACCAAGTAAATGAAACTCTTCTATTTTACTATTTAATGCAGGCTTTACTTGTGAACGATACTGGTCATATATATGTGTTGACGACATTCCAATCCACTCCATTACAGTCATTTTATGTTTAATCTATAATCATGAGCAATCTCTGTTACCAAAGCAACAATATTTTGAAAACAACCCTTTATAAAATAGCTTCTTTGCAATCAACACGTTTACTTTTAAAAAACCTTGTCATGCTTTGTCCACATTGTTGCATATAGATAATTGTATAGTATTATTCGCTATTTGAGAAGGCAGGGAATAAAATGTCTAAGTTTTTAAAAGGAACAATGATTTTACTTATAGCTGGATTTATTACCAGAGTATTAGGATTTATAAATCGAATTGTGATTGCACGGTTTATTGGAGATGATGGGGTTGGGCTTTATATGATGGTATATCCAACAATGATTTTAGTTGTTACCATCACTCAACTTGGACTACCTGTTGCCATCTCTAAAAATGTGGCAGAAGCGGAAGCGGAGGGTAATTTACGTAAAGTAAAGAGCATATTAATTGTTTCATTAAGTACAACCCTAGGCTTAACTCTCCTATTTACACCAGCTTTATTTCTTTTGGCTCCTTATCTTTCTCAAACATTGTTTACAGATGAACGGACACTTTTGCCGCTTCTTGCGATTACGCCAATCATACCAATTATTGCTGTTTCCTCTGTATTAAGAGGATATTTTCAAGGAAGACAAAACATGAAGCCTGCAGCAACCTCGCAAGTAATTGAACAAGTCATTCGTATTGCATTGATTGCCACCTTAACAAAAGCGTTTTTACCACTTGGTGTTGAATATGCTGCAGCTGGCGCAATGTTAGCATCTGTTCTTGGTGAACTAGCTTCCTTGTTTTATTTACTAGCATCCTTTAAATGGAGAAAAACATTCCATTTACGGAAAAGGTTCTTTCAATACGTACATAATGGGAAAAGTACTTTTCAAGAGCTAATGACTATTGCATTACCGACTACAGGGAGCAGAATGGTTGGAAGCATCGCTTGGTTTATTGAACCAATTGTTGTTGCTCACAGCTTATCTATAGCAGGTCTCTCTGCTGTAAATGCAACAAAACAGTATGGGGTATTAACTGGATTTGCGCTTCCACTCTTGATGCTGCCATCCTTCTTTACTCAATCCTTATCAACTTCTCTTGTTCCTGCAATTAGTGAAGCCAAAGCAAGTAATCAATTAAAGCTAATTGAGCATTTATTACAGCAAGCACTTAAATTTACCTTTATGACGGGTGGCCTAGCCATTATTGTGCTCTATGTATTAGCAGAGCCTTTAATGACCATTATGTATGGAAGTACAAGAGGAACCTCTTTCATTCAATTAATGGCACCTTTTTTTATTCTCAATTATTATCAAGGACCTCTCCAAGCAGCTTTGCAAGCCTTGAATTTTGCCAGAGCAGCAATGATTAATAGTTTTATTGGCGCCGGTGTAAAAACAGGGTTGATTTTGCTTCTTGCAAGTAGGCCAGAATTCGGAATATACGGTGTAGCCATTGCGTTAATTGTGGGGTTTGTTTTAGTAACAATGCTCCATTTTGCAACAATCTTAAAGACAATTAGCTTTTCTATAATTGTCAAAGATTATCTGAAAATGCTACTTAGTATTTCCTTAACGGCATATTTAGGAACCTTTTTAGTCAAGACTATTTCATTTTCTTCTATCTTATTGCAATTAATTAGTATTACAAGCATCATCTGTATTTTTTATGTAATATTGCTTTTCCTTTTCCGTTTAATGACCAAAAAAGATTTAGCAAAAATCCCATGGTTTGGCCGCTTTTTCTCTTAAATATTTATTTTACTAGCAATCAGCAGATGTTGAAAAACATTCCACTGATTGCTTTTGCTATCATGTAAACGATTGTCAGAATGTTTTTTAATGATCCATTAAATCAATATAAAATTCCCCATCTTGGTAGCTGCAAAATGATATGTTTTTAATTTTGGTATAGCCTTTTTCTTTTAATTGCTGCCTAAGCCATAAATTTGTTTTGCCTATTTTTGTTAAATTACTTTCTTGAATGATCCCATCCATAATGAGTGGGATGGTAATAGATAGTTTATTTTTATTTTTTTCTTTTTCAAATACAGATAATTTTCCTGATGTTTCCAATATCGCAAATTCTACATCTGCAATATTGCGGATGTTTTTTTCTCTCAGCTGAATTAATAAATCATCATAATTATATCGCTGACTTTTCATTGCCGTTTCATCAATTTCGCCATTTTTGATGATAAAGGTTGGTTCTCCTTCAATAAAATCGCGCATTTTTTTGCTTTTCAAGGATAAGAATGCTAGTAACACTTGAATGGATAAAAGAATAAACATTGGCAATAAAGTTGGCAATAGAGGATCCTGATAATCTTCTATTGCGACAACAGCTATTTCAGCAATCATGATGAAAACAACTAAATCTAATATACTTAATTCTCCTATTTCCCTTTTTCCCATTAAGCGAAAAATAAGAACGATAAGCACATATATCAAAATCGTTCTAAACAAAATGATCAAATATTGTTCCACATTATCTCCTCCGATCAAATATGTTCCCTATTTAATCTGCACCATACAGAAAAAATAATACGAGAAAGAACACGTTGACACATCACCAAACACTGAAAAACTGCTATCTAAATAGGGATAATCTGAAGGTGATTCTTTCATTTTGCACATCTTAATCAGAAAAATACGATTTCAACTATTTTTTTATTCTATTTTTACTTGTACTGAATATGCTTGTACTAGAATACTTTTATAGAAGATTTAAGATGGGATGGAAAGGAGAGGTTTACAATCGAAGAGAGTAAGCATGTTGGCAGTTCTGTTTTATACGGTTTAATTGCCATTTTCATTATGTTAATAACGAGTAGTTTATTCTTTTCCTTATTATTAAGATTTACATCTATTCAAGAATCATCTCTGCAATATATTATTACTGCTGTATCGTTTATTACTTTGTTTGCAGGTGGTTTTATTTCAGGTGGGAAAGGGAAAGAAAAAGGCTGGTTTCTAGGCGGTCTTACAGGGCTAATCTATTCTACCATCATTTTTTTATTTTCCTTTTTAGGATCTGATCAGCTATTTACGATGGAGCAAACAATTTATCATGTATGTTATACGCTTATTTGTATGATGGGTGGAATTTTGGGTGTAAATCTTTCAAAAAATAATTAATAACACACTTAAAAATGTATATTTACCGCAACTAAAAAAATAAAAAGTGCAATCTTATTGGTAAGACTGCACTTTTTGCTCTTATTCTTCTACTTTGTCTAAAGTTGGGCTTGCAACTGTTGCGGAAGATTCTACAACTTCACGAATTGCATTGCGATCAAAAGTTAAGCGTGAACCATCTTTTGATTTTAATACAATTGTCCCCTCATCAATTGCATCGATTGTAGCATGCATGCCGCCAATCGTGACAATCTTATCCCCTTTTTTCAAGCTACTCTGCATATCGCGTACAGATCTTTGACGCTTTTGCTGTGGACGAATTAGCAAGAAATAGAATAATACAAACATTAAAATAAACGGTAATAAACTTGCAAGTTGTGCCATTTATATTTCCCCTCCTTTCAAGTTCTTCTATTAAAAGTTTTTAGCGTTCGGTTTATTAAATCCATAACGTTCGAAAAACTCTTCTTTGAAATCTCCTAAACGGTCATTTCTGATCGCATCTCGGACATTCTCCATTAAGTTTA
The DNA here is from genome assembly GCF_052116745.1 of Niallia sp. Sow4_A1. Taxonomy (NCBI): domain Bacteria; kingdom Bacillati; phylum Bacillota; class Bacilli; order Caryophanales; family Bacillaceae; genus Niallia; species Niallia sp. Sow4_A1. The sequence continues at coordinate 125,327 of NZ_JBQKKM010000006.1, forward strand.
ACAGAAAATATAGATTATGGTAAGATGTAAGCCTTATTCCGAATGTTTCGTCACATCGAATAAGATGACGAATATACGCACGACTGTAATTTTTACAAGTATAGCAATCGCATTCTGGATCTAAAGGTCCAAAATCTCTTGCATATTTAGCGTTTTTAACGACTAGTCGTCCTTCGCTTGTCATCACTGTTCCATTTCTTGCGATTCTTGTCGGCAATACACAGTCAAACATATCAATCCCACGAATAGCACCCTCAATTAAAGAATCTGGTGAACCTACTCCCATTAAATATCGTGGCTTATTATCTGGCATTAGAGGGGTTGTAAACTCAAGTACACGATTCATAACGTCTTTTGGTTCACCAACCGATAATCCACCTACTGCGTACCCAGGTAAGTCTAATGAAACAAGGTCCCTTGCACTTTGCTTGCGAAGTTCCTCATATTCTCCACCTTGAATAATTCCGAATAATCCTTGATCTTCTGGACGATTATGTGCCTTTAAGCAACGCTCTGCCCATCGGGAAGTTCGTTCCACCGATTTCTTCATATATTCATATTCCGCAGGATAAGGAGGACATTCATCAAATGCCATCATAATATCTGACCCTAAAGCATTTTGTATTTCCATTGCTTTTTCAGGAGAAAGGAATAATTTGTCCCCATTTAAATGATTTCTAAAGTGCACGCCTTCTTCTTCAATTTTGCGGAAATCACTTAAACTAAAGACTTGAAACCCACCAGAATCCGTTAAGATTGCCTTATCCCAATTCATGAATTTATGAAGACCACCAGCTTCTTTCACGATTTCATGTCCTGGTCTTAGCCATAAATGATAGGTATTACTTAAAATGATATTTGCTCCCATTGATTTTAAATCTTCTGGAGCCATCGTCTTCACGGTTGCTAATGTTCCAACCGGCATAAAAGCAGGTGTCTCAAAAGAACCGTGTGGTGTATGTACTATGCCCAATCTGGCACCTGTTTGCTTACATGTTTTTATGAATTCATAACGTATTGCTGTCAAATTATTTTCTCCTTTATATAAAGTGAAACTTCCATCGATTCATCAACTTCCTATCGTTTTTTACATAATGATATTTATTAAACAAACTTATAGAATCAACTATATATTGTAATGAATATCACTGCGAAACTCAAGTAATTCGTGAACCTATCTTCCTTTATCTAACGTATAAACATAGCATCGCCAAAACTAAAGAATCGATATCTTTCTTTTACTGCCTTTTCATAGGCATGAAGTACATTTTCTCTTCCAGCTAGTGCACTAACTAACATTATCAAAGTTGATTTAGGTAAATGAAAATTCGTAATCATTCCATCAATTCCTTTAAACTCATAGCCAGGATAAATAAAGATACTTGTCCATCCACTGCTTTCTACAAATTTTCCGTTATTTGCGGATGCAATTGTTTCAAGTGTTCGAGTAGACGTTGTCCCAACGGAAAGAATCCGCCCACCTTCTGCTCGTACTTTATTTAATAATGATGCCGTTTCTCCATTAATTTGATAAAATTCGGCGTGCATTTCATGCTTATCTACTTCTTCTACATTAACAGGACGGAAGGTACCAAGACCAACATGAAGAGTAATAAATGCAATATGTACTCCCTTTTCTTTCAAAGCATCCAATAAATCAGTTGTAAAATGTAATCCAGCTGTCGGAGCAGCCGCAGAGCCTCTTTCTTTTGCATAAACTGTTTGATAACGATCTTGATCGTCTAATTTTTCTTTAATATATGGCGGCAACGGCATCTCACCAAGTTGATCTAGAATCTCATAAAAAATCCCTTCATACTGAAAATCGAGAATCCGACCTCCGTGCTCTAATTCTTTTACACACACAGCTTTTAATTTACCGTCTCCAAAAGTAATAATCGTACCTTCTTTTACCCTTTTAGCAGGCTTGACAAGTGTTTCCCATTTGTCTTCCTCTTGTTGCTTTAATAAAAGCACCTCGATATGTGCTCCAGTATCTTCTTTCTCGCCATGTAATCTTGCTGGCAATACTCTTGTATCATTTAATACTAGACAATCACCAGGATTGATATACTCATAAATATCCTTAAATTTGCGATGCTCTAATTCACCAGTATCTTTATTTACAACCATTAATCGACTACTTGTGCGATCCTCTAAAGGAGTTTGTGCGATTAATTCTTCTGGTAAATGAAAATCAAATAAATCTACTTTCATGTCTGTCACCTATTCTTTCTTTCATGCAATTAAAATCTTAACGAAATTTTCCTATAAAATAAAAAACGAGCGATAAAACAATACTAATTACAATGCAAGTTGTAATCGGAAAATAAAAAGTCGAATGTTCTTTTTTTATTAGAATGTCACCAGGAAGCTTTCCAATAGGGACAAATTGCATGATAAGCCCGATCAGAAATACAATTATGCCGATGATCATTATATATTTGGAAATTTCATTCATCATTCTCTTCCTTTATATCATTTGTTTTATTTTATAGATTGGCTGTTTTCGTAAAGTTTGTTGCGATTACCCGCAGCCGGAATACACTTCGATTGAGGCCACTGAAAAAGTGTATTACCTGGTGAATCGGTAGTTACCAAACCATTCTAACTTAGTGTAGGCTTTTGTTTTCCGAGGCTTACCGCTCGCTTTCCGTGGGGCTAAGCTTAAGCCTCTCAGCTTTCGCCTCCGGGGTCTCAGACTGTCTCGCTAATCCCACAGGAGTCTTCGTGTATTCCGGCTGCTCCATTTTACCAACTAATTCTTTTTTCCTATTGAAAAAACAACAATCCTTTAGAAAACAGCCTATAGATTAGAAAATTTATTCAGGTTTAATATTTAAATGATCATAAACAAGATGTGTAACACTTCTCCCTCTAGGAGTTCGTTGCAAGAAACCAATCTGAAGCAAATATGGTTCATAAACATCTTCAATTGTATGAGCTTCTTCTCCAATAGTTGCTGCAATCGTTTCTAATCCGACTGGTCCACCCTTAAATTTATGAATCATTCCTAGTAATAATTTATGGTCAATATGATCTAACCCTAAACGGTCAACCTGTAAAAGTTCAAGTGAATTGTCCGCCAAATCTTTAGTAATCATCCCATCTCCCTTTACTTGGGCAAAATCACGTACTCTTCGTAAAAGGCGATTGGCTATTCGGGGAGTCCCTCTCGAACGTCTTGCTATTTCCCATGCAGCAAGTTCTTCCATCCCAATTTGTAGAACATCAGCTGTTCTCACAACAATATCTTTGAGCTGTTCTATTTCATAATATTCTAGTCTAGATAAAACTCCAAACCGATCTCTTAACGGTGCAGAAACAGAACCAGCTCTTGTTGTTGCACCAACGAGAGTGAAAGGGGGCAAATCAAGCCGAACAGATCGAGCACTAGGTCCTTTCCCAATAACAATATCTAAACAATAATCTTCCATCGCTGGATATAAAACTTCTTCTATTGCACGTGGCAACCGATGAATCTCATCTATAAACAGCACATCCCCGGGCTCTAACGCAGTTAATATTGCTGCCAAATCACCAGGCCTTTCAATCGCTGGACCTGCAGTTGTTCTAATATTAACACCCATCTCATTAGCAATAATCGTCGCAAGCGTAGTTTTCCCAAGTCCTGGTGGTCCATATAATAAAACATGGTCCAGTGCTTCTTCTCTAAATTTAGCAGCCTCAATAAACACCTTTAAATTGTCTTTTACTTTATCTTGACCAATATACTCATGTAATTGAATAGGACGCAGACTTTTTTCAAACGATAAATCCTGCGTATCTGCTTCACTTGAAATGATTCGATCATCCATACCATTCACTCCCTTCCATAAGTCCTCAAGTAAATCTACGTATTTACTACTACTCTTTATTCAATCTATTGATTTCCCCTATGGAAAAACAAGAATCTTAAAAAAGCTAACATCTTATCTTTTTAACAGAAGCTTTAATGCCAGCTTGATATATCCATCTGTTGTTAACTGCTCCTTTTTTAAATGAGGAGAAATTTTCTTCACCTCTTTTTCTGAATATCCAAGAGCTGTTAACGCTAGAATCGCCTCATCCATTGCTGAATCACTTTCTACTTTGGCTAATTGCTTATCTACTGTAAATAAATCTGGGGAGGAATCTTGCATAAAATCAGCTAATTTCCCTTTTAAGTCCAGAATCATCTGTCTTGCTGTTTTCTTTCCAACGCCTGGAAATTTCACAAGAAACGCTTCATCTTCTGCTTCTATTGCAGATATAACCTGACTTGGTTCTCCAGATGCAAGAATAGCCAATGCTCCTTTAGGTCCAATTCCAGAAACATTTAGAAGCTTTGTAAATAAGGCTTTTTCATCTTGTGAACGAAAACCATATAAACTAATATTATCTTCTCTAACATAATGGTAGGTAAATACTGTAATCTTGTTACCCGAAAAGGCTGAAAATGAAAATGGATTAGGTGTTTTAATCTGATAACCAATTTCATTATTTTCGATTACGATATATTCGGGTCCAACAAATTCTACATTTCCTTTTATATATTCATACAAATTAAATTCTCTCCCTTATAAAGAACAATTCCATTAGTTGGGGTCTCACTTCCCATTAAGTGGGGGATAAATCCTAAAGCTTATTTTATCATACTATTTTATTGAACTGCTATTATAGATGATTTTCATAATATTCTTTAAAAATAAAAAAACAGTGATCAGAATGGCACTATTTTCTGTGCTTCTTCTGTTCACTGGGGGTGATTTTCTTAATTCGTCGTTTCGATTGTTGTTAAATTTTTAAAGGTTTCAAGTACTTTTACATATCGATCCCTTGATTTAATGGGAATTCCTTTTTGTAGGTCTTCCTGCTGCTTTGATTCCAGTTTTTTTAGATCAATTTGGAAAAAAGACTGAATAATGTTTTCCTGAGCAGGTTTTCCATTATAAATGGTTAAAATCCCCTCGTCATTAATGCCAAAATATCCATTAGCCTTTAATAGTGGAGATATATCGTCGATTTCTTGTTTAAATACAAGCTCTTTACTTGTCATATCTACCAACTGCCATTTATCGTACTTTGACCAGAAATCTTCCATCGACCATACTGTTTCTTTTACCACTTCTTCGCTCACTTCTCCATCTAAATAAATCCTTTTCAACACCACTTCCAATTTCTTAGGATTTTCATTCAAAGAATGTGTGCTTCCACTCTTTCCATAAACTTGTCCAGTTGATGAAATGATTGTTATAAAACTGACAAGAAGAACAGCTGAAAATAAAAGGAATCTGGTTTTCATTATAACCACCTCTTCACATTACTCAAAACAGCTTCGTTATTTCCAAGGAAATAGGGTACTGTCAATCTAAAGTCTAGGTTTGAAATAACCTAACTCTCTATTATTCTCACCATAAATAATTTTTTCATTCCAAATTCATAGCAATCTTATTTTAATGTTCTATTTATCTGTTCAGCTTGATGTTTTATATTTTTGATTGTTAAACGAATTCCCTCCGAAAATGGTACACGAGAATGCCATTTCAGATCCATTTGTGCCTTCGTTGTTGATATTCTACTTTTCTCCCCTTCTTCTAACGAATGAAGTACATCTTCTTTTATAGAAGAATGAATAATGGAGACAACTTCCTTCATAGAATATATTTCCTTAGGACAAATATTATATACTTGATTCTCTCCATTATTTAAACTTGAGATAATTGCTTGAATGGCATCACTTATGTAAAGAAAGTGCTTCTTCTGTTCTCCATCATCAAATACGATAGGTGGACGATTTTCAATCACTTTTTTAATCGTTGATTCTATCATACTCTCTGTATTCATATGTTTGGAACTTGCTCCATAAATTATGGGAAAGCGTAAAATTGTAAAAGAAAGACCGTAAAGAGTGTGGTAGTTTTGTATATATTTCTCCTCAATCTTCTTAGAAAGCCCTTCAAAAAGTACAGGTTGCAAAAGCTTTTCTTCCGTTATAGCTCCTTCTATGTCCCCATAAACAGCAATCGTGGAGGGGAAGATGATTTTATGTACTTTTGCTTGCACACATGCTTCGAGCACTTCAATCGTACAAGCAATATTCTCTTCTGACTGTTCAAATGAATCCTTCATGCTGTTGGATGTTATGGCCTTGTTCGATAGATGGATAACGCAATCTACCTGGTTCTCCATCAGTATGTCGGCTAATTCCATCCCGTTTAAGAAAGTGTATACATCATTATGTACTAGAGTTGAAATTTCACTATGTTTCTGTTGCTTTCCAGCTACTATACAATAAACATTATTCTTTGAAAGTTGTTCCTTTAGAGCAGTTGCCATTTCACTCTCTTGTCCACCTGTAATTAACACTCTCACTTTGAATCCCTCCGCACTTTTTGCCTCTATGAAAAAATCGATTAATAAGTTCTTTATAACGAATAATTATTTCATTATAAAGCATAACTCTTTTCATTCGTAATATCAACAAATAAATTCATTATATAGAACAGTTTTATAAATATACACTTTTAACTTCTTAAAAAATGTCTTTTAAATCCATTATTTGTGATAAAACAAACCAATCAATTCGTTTCCAATAAAGAACATATGATAAAAAACTAACTTCGAATGGGGCGAACCTTTTCGAAGTTAGTTTTTTATTATCTGTTTTCTTTTGTCGGATTTAAGCGATTAAAGATATTTTCTATATTATTGTTAATCGTTTGCTGCGGTTGACCATTTTTTATTGAACGATTTATATCCTCAATGCTCGTAAATATTCCTCTATCTGTCACTACAGAAATATCTTTTCCATTTAAAGAATCATTTAACTTATCTTTTACTTTTGCTTTTGTCTGATCAACAATTTTCGTATCGTCTACTTCAAGTGCAACCAAAACGTTTTCTCCATAAACAATTGAACGTGCATTTTTTACATTATCCATTTTAGCAGCTGCATTTGATACCTTTTCAGCTAACTCTGTATCATATGAAACGCGATTATCTTGATTATCGTTATTTCTATTCTCTCTCGTAGTATTTTTATTGTTAACATTTTGGACACCAACACCATTTTTATTATCTTCATCCCCAAAGGTATGGTCCATCATTTCTGTAATTGGTCCGTCATTGTCTGTTGTAAAACTGTTATTATTGTTTACATCATGTTGTTCATTGGAGTAATATCCAATCGGTCTAGCATTATTGAGACGATTTTGATCTGCGGTTTGGTCATCGTTCACACCACAGCCAGCCAAGCCAAAAGTTACCGTTAAAAGAACTGGAGCAACTAACTTATTTTTATTCACAGTAATATTCTCCCCTTTATTTAAATCTAGAGCAAGACGTTGCTCTTTTTTATCTTCTGCTCTTCGGAGAGAATCATACTGTAAAGTCTAGCCATTATAGAATTGCCCGATTATATATCTACAATTTGTCTTAGCTTTTGGTAAAATTTCTTTCTTTTTTCATACTGATCTGTTGTTAAGTCAAGCACTTGTTTTAATAAAAAGTCATTTGAAAGATGTTTGTTTCTGATTATTCTATTCCATTCTCTAAGAATATCTGTTGGATACATTAAAGCGATTAAAAACCATTCCTCTTTGAATAACTGAGAATATCCACTCATCTTTTGTAATTGTTGGAGGGACCAACCTATATTCGGCAAAATCCGATTAGCAAACTGCAAATAATCGCCCACTCTTGGACCAATACTAATTAAATCAAAATCAATTAGATATAGTTTATTATTAATGTCACGCATAAAATTATGGTGGGCTACATCCCCATGCAATATAACATTTGATTTTGAATGAAGATATTCATTATGCTCTTGTATATAAAGAAAGGAAATATTAGCCCATTCGAAAATTTCCTCCACGATTTCCATTTTCAAATAATGCTCTATTATTGACTTATTACTTCGAAATTCCACTAACCGTTGTTCTAATTTTTTCATTAAAAGAAAGGAAGGCAAAATATATTTATAAATTTCTACAAGACGTTCTGTAACTGTATAATAGTGTTCTAATAATTGAAGGGCTTCCCTTCTATTGCCTTTACTACTATATGTAAAGGAATCTTTATGAGGAGAAATGTATTCAATCATACCAAACAGCATCTCATCTATAATGATCGGTTCATCATCGAACACATAAAATTGGTACGTATGTGTGAAGCCCTCCTGTTTTAGCGCTCTTGTAAAAGCCTCTTGAATTTTTAATTTTTGATAGCTATTATATCCTTTTAAAATCATCCAAAATTGATTGGTTTTAACTAAGTATACCTCATTCCTAATTCTGCTTATTTCTAAAATCTTAGCAGGAATTTTTTTTTCTAATAAAGAAAGGAGACGATAATAAAAAGTATCGTCCCCTCTATGATAAAAATCATAAATCACTGCTTTCGTCCTCTTGGTATCTTGGCATTCCAAATGGAGTCCCTTGATTAACGCCATAAGGATTCATATATGGCGGCTGCCCTATAGTAGGATTATACGGAGGGGTAAATACTGGTGCATTGCCTCCAGGTCCATAAACTGTCGGGACCATTTCTTGTGCAACTGGCTGCCCAATACTTGCTTCATAAGATGGAGAATCTCCAACTGGACTATTATTTTCTACCTGATAAGGCATTGGTGTATTCCCGCCCATACCTTGAGGATAAGGAGATTGCATCATTGGTCCCTTTTCTGGGCTAAATCCTTGCGCCATTGGCGCCATTCCCATTCCTGGTGCATATCCTCCTACCATCGGTCTCATTTCTGGACCGAATCCTTGTGGCATTGCTGGCATTCCCATTCCTGGTGCATATCCTCCTGCCATCGGCCCCATTTCCGGGCTAAATCCTTGCGGCATTGCTGGCATTCCCATTCCTGGTGCATATCCTCCTGCCATCGGCCCCATTTCCGGGCTAAATCCTTGTGGCATTGGCGCCATTCCCATTCCTGGTGCATATCCTCCTGCCATCGGTCCCATTTCTGGGCTAAATCCTTGTGGCATTGCTGGCATTCCCATTCCTGGTGCATATCCTCCTGCCATCGGTCCCATTTCTGGGCTAAATCCTTGTGGCATCGGCGCCATTCCCATTCCTGGTGCACCTCCTGCCATCGGTCCCATTTCTGGGCTGAATCCTTGCGGCATTGGCGCCATTCCCATTCCTGGTGCATAACCTTCCCCCATTCCCTCTAATTGAAAACCTTCGCTTGCTGGAAACGCTGATTGTTGCGGGAATGATGGAGCACCACATCCACAATCCTCCTTATAAGGAAGGTTATAGGATGGTAATACTGGCGCTGTATGCGTTGGGGTAGGGACAAAGGGTTGATGTCCTAATCCGGCTATGTCTGAAGATTCTTTTTTATGGTGCTGATGTTCCACAGGCATTTGACCGTACTGCACTAATGGCTGTTGATAATAGTCAGGGGGCACATTACTGCCGTGTACCGGCGCTTCGCCATGTGTATAAGCAGAATAAGAAGATGAAGACTCTTCCCATTTATGCTTATCTGTAAAATCTACACCTGGTAGTGGCGTAGCTTGTGAACCTAGTTGTTCTACTGGTATTCCAGCTGGAGGGCATACTCCTGGAGGAAAACCGCTTCCTGGCATCATTGGAGAAACTTCATAACAATATGGCTGATAAGGCACAATAGGCGGACACTCATCTTGTTGAACTACTGGTTTTTCGGGTTTTACTGCCTTTATTGGCTTTACTGCCTTTTCTTTAGGTACTACTGGTGCAGGCTTTGGTGGCAAAACTACCTTTTCTTTCATGTCCACATCAACATCTACGTCCACATTCGTCATATTCATGGAATAATAATTAGTTACATCAATTTCTGGAATGATTGGCGTAGGCATTTTAGGAGTGTATGGTTTTTCCTTTGGCGCTTCTTTTTTCGGCATTTCCTTTTTGGGCATTTCTTTAATAGGCATTTCTTTTTTCGGTGCTTCCTTTACAATTGGCTCCATTGCTATCGGCATTTCTTTTTTTGTTCCCATAATAGGAGCTTCTTTCTTTATATTTCCTCCTGAAGTTGGAACTTTAATTTTCATGCCGGGCATAATCATATCTGTATTACTCAATTGGGAATTTAATGCTTTTAACTCTTCGAAATTCACCCCGTATTTTTTTGCGATTTTCCAAAGAGTATCCCCTTTCTGAACAATATGGATCTTCACTATAGATTCCCTCCTATGCATATGTCCATATAGTCTATGTTCACAATGCAAAATGGTTATCATTCTATTCAAAAATCTATGCGCTTTTTTTCAAATTATGTGTTTTAGCAACATAAAGATAGGAGATCCTTTGTCCTTCTTTTCAACTATATTTTTGTTACCAAGAACCTATCAAAAATCAAATTTATTTTATTCAATTTATAGAGACTTTTGATAAAATAGAAAGGAAAGAATATATAAACAAAATCCACCAATATATAAAGAAAAATTATTTTTAATCCTTTCTTTATTAAAAAGAGACTTTTCGCAAACGTTTTTGCTATTTTCTGCAGCCTGAATATAGCTAATTAATGGCATCTTATATATTTTGTCTGTTATTGTTTTTTTGAACAATGCAATTCTTAATAAAACTCTAAACTATAGCAAGAGTATACGTATAACCTTTTACTAAAAAGAAAGAATCATTAAAGGAGAGATTAGATGACAGAATCAAAGAAAATGCTTGGAGAAGAAAGAAGAGCTTACATCCTTTCCTTATTAAAAGAAAATAATCGCCCTTATACCGGTAGCGAGCTTTCCAAATTGACGAATGTTAGCCGACAAATCATCGTCGGAGACATTACCCTTCTAAAAGCGAAAAACGAACCGATATTGGCTACTAGTCAAGGCTATTTATATTTACAGGAATCAAAACCATCTCTTTATGAGAGAATTATTGCTTGTAATCATCCTCCAGAGAAAACAGAAGAAGAATTAAATATCCTTGTTGATAATGGAGTAACGGTTAAAGATGTTAAAATTGAACATCCAGTCTATGGGGATTTAACAGCTTCTATTCTCGTTTCTAATCGAAAAGAAGTTAAGCAATTTATGAAGAAGATAAAGCATACAAACGCAGCCTATCTATCAGAATTAACTTCTGGTATCCATTTACATACCATTACTGCACCTTCTATTGACACATTGATAGAGGCAGAAGAGGCTTTACGCAAGGCACATTTTTTAATCAAAGAAGAGACTTAAAGAAGTTGAAAAAAGAGGCTAAGACATAAGTATTCCAGCTTAAAATAAACCCTAATGATTATACGAAGATGCCAATGAAAGGTTCGTATAATCATTAGGGTTTTTTTATTCGTTTAAAAAGGATGTTCCATGAAGTTTGTTGCTATTCCGCAGCCTGAATATGTATGAGTAAAATGTTTGTGGGAGAATAAATATCCTTTTTGTCTAGTTGGGGGACGAGTCCCCCAACTAGACAAAAAGGCCACCAAGCGAAAGCGCGGTAGCTGGAAAAAATTAAGTATTAAAAAAGAGAGCTTCCTTTTGTAAAGTAGAGTTTGCCTAGAACACTACGAAAAGGAGAGGCTCTCATGAATGAATGTAACATAAAATTACCATCATTAAAAGAATTGGAAAAAACTTTATTTCGAACACTACAAATGACCTTTCAAGAAATCCTTGTTCAAACATTAGAAAATTGGGATCTAGAGATTGCTCAGCAACGAGACAAAAGAAGATTTGCTTTACGAGATAAACGAGAAATACGAGTAGATACAGCGTTTGGAGCAGTGGAGCTGAAGCGTAATTATTATTTCGATCGAGTGACCAAAAAATATATATGTCTGTTAGATCACTACTTACAGTTTCAAGGGAATAAGGGGTTTAGTCCACTATTAGAAGAATGGGGGCTAGAATTAGCGACAAATGGTTCCTCCTATCGAAAGGCGGTGGAAACGTTCGAACAATTTTTAGGCTATTCGGCGATGAGCCACGAAGCATTACGGCAACATCTTCTTCATACAAGCGTACTTCCCGCTAAGGAAAAACGCCCTTTTCAAAAGGTATTGTTTGTCGAAGTAGATGGATTATATGTGAAGAGTCAAGAAAAGAAAAAGCGTGGATGGGAGTTGAAATTCGCC